>URYZ01000001.1 GCA_900552235.1 uncultured Mycoplasmatota bacterium
TTTCATGAATATCATTCTTTATTCCATCATTATCTTTTCTTTTATCTTTTAGATTTCGTGTTATTTCAAATGGTGCATGAAGGAAGATTACCAAATCAGGTTCAGGTATACCAAGTTTATGATATTCATAATCATAAACATAGTCTATAAATGCTTCTCTTTCTTTAACATCATTAATAACTGATGATTGATATATTAATGATGAAGTAGTATATCTATCTAATACTATTAGTTTCCCTTTATCATATTCACTTTTTAAACCCGTAACCCAAGTAATAGCTCTATCTTGAGCATATAGACTATTTACAAAGTAAGGTGATAATTCTGAATGATTACCAAAATTACCTTTAAGATATTCTTCAACCGGTCTACCTTGATATGTTCCATAACTAGGAAAGTGATGTGAAGTAATATCATACTCTTTTTCATTAATTAATCTATCTATAAGTAGTTTATATTGAGTACTTTTTCCTACCCCGTCACAAGAGCCTTCAATTACTATTAATTTACCCATTATTTCATCCTCTTTCTTACATAAATATTTCTTTCATAAGGAATATTTTCATCCATATAATCTGCAATCTTAATACTATCCCACTGTCTAAAGTCGACATAAGGAAAATAAGCATCAGCGATAAATTCTTTGTATAATTCTGTTAAATACATAACATCTACATAAGGTAGAAACTCTTTATATACTTTTGCTCCTCCAACAACCATAAAGTCATCAGAACTATTTTCTATCATTCTTAATAAATTTTCTATATTATTATAACAAATAACATCAGCATATCTATCTATATCTTTACTACTTAGTACTATTGGGTTTCTTCCTTTAAGAGCATCTACTGGCATACTTTCAAAAGTATTTCTGCCCATAATAATATTTTTACCCATAGTCATTTTTTTGTAAAAAGTTAAATCTTCAGGTATGTGCCATAATAATCTATTATCAAGTCCTAATTCATTATTATAACCAACTGCAGCAATTAAAGCTAAATTTTTCATATATATCCCCCCCTATTGTGCTATAGGCATTGGTATCTTACCCATATGCTTATATTTTACTAGTTTAACATCACTTAATTCTTTTGAATTATCAAAATCAAAGAAATCAGTAACTTCTTTATTAAGAATAAGTTCTGGAGTACTAGGATCTAATAATATATCAATTATTTTATTATCAGAATCTAATATTTGATATTCTTTGCTGTTTTTATCTAAGTTCTTCATTTGAAGTAAATTACCTCTTTCTTCGCATAGTAATTCTAACTCACTCTTATCTTTTAAATATTCATAAGTTTCTGCTCTTCTAAGTTGTTCTTTTATACCATCTAACTGATTTACATAAATATGTGGTTCATTGATAGAATAAGATACAAAACCTGGTTCTAAATCTGTTACTTGTGCAATCATTTTTAACAATGTAGCATATTGTGTTACATTAAATGGAAGTCCTAATGGTACATCACAGCTTCTTTGATGTACTTCTAAGTTTAATGTATCTTTATATATATTCCATTCAGTACTCCAAACACAAGATGGAAGAACTGCTGTTCTTAAGAACTCATTTTGCCATAAGCTAAAGACTTTTCTTCTAGCAGTAGGACAATTCTTAATAGAGTTAATTAAAGATCTTGCCATACCATATCTTTTAGTAATATAACCATAAGCAGTACCTATAGTACCAGCATATCCTTTGCCATACCATTTAGCAGCTTTAATATTTTTACCAGGTATTCTACTTTTTGCAGTCATTAGTTTACCTTCGTCATTATATTTAGGCTCAAAAGAAGTATATTCACCAAACGGATCGCTAAGTGGTACACTAAGTGGGTCCATAACAGTTACTTCCTTATCAGGATTATAATCTTTTGTATTTGGTTCATATATTCTATATATACCATCATCGTCTACCATCCATTCATCCCATATTTTAACATTTCTCTCATGTAACCATTCCACATCATTAGAACTTGCTTGCCATATCCATAACATTTCTAATATAGCATTTTTATAAAATGTTTGCTTAGTAGATAAAATAGGATATTCATCTCTTAAATCAAACTTAAAGTAATGTTCTGGTAATTTAACAGTATTAATACCAGTTCTATTTTCTACTTCTTCCCCTTCTTTTAATATCCTCTTTAATAATTTAATATATTCTTCATCAAAATAAGTCATAGTATTTTTACCTCCTGATTATCGCTAAATTAATAATATCATACTATAACTAATAAATCAATATTGTTTACTTTTTGTTTACAATGTATTACATAGAAAAAACAGACTAAATTAGCCTGTTTATCATATATAATTCTTAAAATACTTCACTATGACTTCCAATATTTACTAATAAGAGAATTAATTCGTTTTCGTTGTACTTGTATATTAGTAACCAATCAGGATCAATGTGGCACTCAAAGCAATCAATATAGTATTTATCATTAACAAGTTTATGATTTTTAAATTTTCGTTCCAATTTTTCCATATTTGCTAACTTGTCAACAATATCTAATAATTTATTAATATCTTTTCCTTGCTTTAATGATTTTTTTAATCCTTTTTTAAATTGGTTAGAATACTGAACATCATATTTATAGTTATTCATTATCTGATAGTAATGCTTTCTTTAAATCTTCTCTATTAGTATAACGCGGATAATCATTTGGATGTGATATCATTTCTTTTACTTCTTGAACTGCTTTTAACATTTCTTCATTCGGTTTATTGTTTACGATTTCAAATGGTATGCCATCTCTTTTTATTACCTGTTTTAAAAATATGTTAATTGCAGTACTCATACTTAAGCCTAGGTTATTTAAAATATCTGTGGCTTGTTTTTTGGTATCACTATCAACTTGAATATTTATAGCACTGGTTAAATTTGCCATAGTATCATCTCCCAATATTAATTTTAGCACAATAAGTAGTAAAAGTCAATATACTTACTACAATATTACTACATATATTGTATGCGCAAAGTGGATTTTTATACACAAAAACAGACTGAATTAGCCTGTTTATTTATTCCACTGTTACAGATTTAGCAAGATTTCTAGGTTTATCGATATCGCAACCTTTTAATTTAGCTATATTATAAGCAAGTAATTGCATAGGTATTATTGCCATTAATGGATTTAGAACCTCATTATAATCATCTAATAATATTTTATACTTAGAAAAATCATCATCTTTAATATTATATTTCTTTTTAATTTCTTTTATTTTAGACTTTTTAATATTATCTATATTAAATTTATCTATATCAATACCACTTGGAATAATACTTATGTTATGTTTTACTTTATAGTTTTTTATTATATTATTTTTTGTTTTTAAACTTGGTACGATAACTTCTTTTATTGTTTTTGAAAAATATACTTTCATATATGATTTTAAAATACTTTTTGTTACCTTAGAAGTAAAATGATCTAGCATTGTATCAAGATTTTGTTCATATAAAGAATGATAAGTATGAACCATTGGTATATCAAATTTTTTAGCCATTGACTTAGCAAAAAGTCCTATTCCAAATTCAGTATTAGAATGAATTAAATCTAAATGTAAATCCTTAATCATTTTAACAGCTTTTACAGGATATGTTATTCTTACTTTATAATCATATATATTAATTGGTAACCCTGGTATTCTAATAACATCATCTTTTTTTATATATTTATTATTTTTAGGAATACTGTTAACTGTAATTATAAATACTTTACAGTTTTCGTATTTTTCTAATGCTTTTTTTAAATTTTCAACTGCGATTACTACCCCGCTTATTGATGGATAATAAATATCTGTAAAAATTCCTATCCTAAGTTTTTTATTATTTTTCATAATTTTTTCCTTTCATATATATTATAGTATATAATAAATATTAAAAAAAGATTAAAATTATAAAATTTCAATCTCATCGATAAGTTCAAATTGTTTTGTTAAAACTTCCCTAACTTTAGATTTTAACTGCTTTATATTTTTTTCTAACATTTCTTTTTTCATATCTAATTTTTGTGTTTCTATTAAAGCATCATTTATTATTTTATTAGCATTGTTTCTTGCCTCATTTATTATTAATTCTGCTTCTTTTTTTGCATTTTCTTTTAGTTCTCTTCTTATTTGTTCTTCTTTTTCGTAATTATAATTATATGACATGTTATGTGCTTTTTCTAATTCTTTTTTTAATCTATCAATTTCTATTTGTTGATCTTTAATTGTAGATATATTTTGTTCTATTTTTCTAATTGCATAATCTAATATTTCCTTTATTTCTTCTTTATCATAAGAATATGTGTCATTCACAAAACATCACCACCTAATTATCCTTTTATCTTACCATTCGTATTCGTTATTTTCTTTATTTTCTTCTTCTTTTTTAACTTTTGGTTTTTCCCCTTCAGTCATTTTTCCTTCAACTGAAACATTATTTGGAGTACATAAAAATATTCCATTACCAAGTTTTTGTAATGTTCCACTTATTGCATAAAGTGTTCCACTTAAAAAATCTATTATTCTTTTAGCTTGTTCAGGAGTTACTCTTTTTAAGTTTACTACTACTGTATTTCTTGCTTTTAAATAATCAGCGATTTGTTGTGATTCAGAAAATGCGCGTGGTTCAAGTAGAATCATTTTATTACCATTTCTTGTTGTTTCTTTAAATCCATCCTTTGTTACACCATAATATTCATCATCTTTTGTATCTTCTCCAAAATCACTACCCATAAATTTTTTAAATTTATCAAAAGCCATATAAATCCCTCCGTATTTTTAATTTATAACTATATTTTAACACAACAATATTTATTTTTAAATAGTTTTATTTAATTTATTTTAATTATAACGTAAAAAAGTACAAAATTTGTACCTTTATTTTACTATTTTATTCTTCCACTACTTCAGCAGTTTCATCAATTACTTCTTTTTTAGAATAAAAATCTCTTACTTGTTTTTCAAGCTCATCTCTTAGTTTAGGATTTGCTTTCAAATACATTTTTACATTTTCTTTACCTTGTCCTATTTTTTCACCCTTATAAGCATACCATGCACCACTTTTATCTAAGATATTAGCATTAGCCGCTAAATCTATTATTTCACTTTCTTTTGATATTCCTTGACCGTACATTATTTCAACAGTTGCAGTTTTAAATGGTGGAGCAACTTTATTTTTAACAACTTTAATAACTGTTTTATTTCCTACAATTGCATCACCATTTTTAATTGATTCTGCTCTTCTTACATCAAGTCTTATTGTAGAATAAAATTTTAATGCTCTTCCTCCAGGAGTTGTTTCGGGATTTCCAAACATTACTCCAACTTTTTCTCTTAATTGATTAATAAAAATTGCTGTTGTTTTTGTTTTATTAATTGTTCCTGAAAGTTTCCTTAAAGCCTGTGACATAAGTCTTGCTTGAAGTCCTACATGAGAATCCCCCATATCTCCATCAATTTCTGCTTGAGGTACTAATGCTGCAACTGAATCTATAACAACAATATTAACTGCTTCACTTCTAACTAAAGCTTCACATATTTCAAGTGCTTGTTCTCCTGTATCTGGTTGAGATAATAAAAGTTCATTAATATCAACCCCTAATTTTTTAGCATAAATAGGATCAAGTGCATGTTCTGCATCTATAAATGCTGCCCTTCCACCTTGTTTTTGTACTTCTGCAATTGCATGCAATGCTACAGTTGTTTTACCACTTGATTCTGGTCCAAATATTTCAATTATTCTTCCTTTTGGATACCCCATAACACCAAGTGCTAAATCAAGAGCTAAGCTACCACTTGAAGTTGTTTCAACTTCCATATGAGGATTTTCTCCTAATTTCATTATTGAACCTTTTCCAAATTGCTTTTCTATTTCTTGTAAAACCGCCTCTAAATTCTTATCTTTTTCTTTTGTTACTTGTTTTGCCATAACAATTCCTCCATTCATAAATCCATTATAAAATATAAAATTTAAAATGTCAATACTTTTTTCAAACATTTGTTTGTTGACTGTTTTTTGTTTCAATTTTGACTTTTCGCCTTAAGATCAAAATTAAAAATTCAAGCTGTTTTAAGCCTGAATTTTCAAAATTACTTTTCTTCAAATTCTTGAAAAATTATTTTTTTATTTAAATTATAATACTCAAACATTGAAACAACAGACATAATTGTTCCAAAATATAAGAAGAAATCACTTACTCTATAACCCCATATTTGGAATGGTAAGTTATAAAAAAATGTAAGAATAACACCAATCATCAAAGTAGCTGTTTTAATCTTTCCTGATAATTTAGCTGCTTGAACTTTTCCGTTATTAGCACAAATCATTCTAATTGCATCAACAATAATATCTCTTACAATAATAACAACAGGAACAACGGCACTTATAAATCCTTGACAAGCAAAAATAATTAAAACAGAATTTACTAAAACCTTATCTGCGATAGCATCAACTAATTTTCCAAAATTAGTTACTTCATTATTCTTTCTTGCAAGCTTTCCATCATAATAATCTGTAATACTTGCTATTATAAATAATACACCACTTATTAAATATCTTAAATCTATTAAAATATTTTTAAATAAAAACTGTGGAAAAGTTATTCCTACCCTATAAAAAGGAAAAATTAATAAGATTATTATAATAAGCGATAATATAAGTCTTACAAAAGTAAGCTTTGTTGGTAAATTAAATTTTATTTTTTTCATATCTTACACCTATCCTATAATAATTTTTTTAAGTACAAAAAGTATAAATAATAAAATTATTATAAAAACTACTATTATTAATATAATGTTATATTTTTTATTAAAATCTACCATTTCTTTTGTATATGGTGATTTTATTTTTTTAACAACTTTTTCTTTATTTGTCTTTTCTAATCTTTCTTTTATATCATTAATACTTATTTTAGAAGTTTTTTCAAATAAATAATCATTATATTCATCCATTATTTTTTCCGTATCAAGTCCTAAATACTTAGAATAACTTTCAATTGTGTCTTTTATTTCCAAAATATCTTTAAACACTTTAGCATTTCCCTCTTCTAAGTTTTCAAGTAATACTTCTTTTATTCCTAAATCTTTAGAAACCTCTTCTAAAGTAATTCCTATTTCTTCTCGTTTTTCTTTAAACGATTCTCCAATATCTTTCAAAATAACACCTCTATTTATTTTAATAATAACATTTAATAAGCCATGTTCTGTACCTTAAAGGTGGCAAACATTTATCTATCTTTCGATCTCTAAATCAGTTTTTATTCCTTATTAGAGTTCCCCTACCATAATTTGGGTTTCTCGCTTGTGGGGTTTACTTCGTTCCACTTTTATTATTTCTAATAAATTCGTCACTATAGCACTTTATAAAAAAGACACCATATCAAAAGACTTAGGTTTCTTTTTAAGCCGTTAGAATACTCTACCTTAAGTTATTTATTCCTTAAGCACAAACACTAAAAGCATTACAGCTTTTGCGAGCATGGACTTTCCTCTATATAATAATTATACAGCGTTTGCCTAAAATATTATTACTCTTTATCTTCTTTTTCACTACCATATATAACTTTTTCTAAGTTAGATAATCTTTTTAATACATCTAAATTATTTGTGTTTCCTGGACTAGCTTTAGCTATTTCTGTTTGAATAGATGCATCTCTTAAATCTTGTTTTAATTTAAGTATTTCATCATTTAATTTTTGATTTTCTTTAGATAGTTGCTCAATTATTTTAATAAATGTTTCGTAATCTTGAATAATTAAATCAAGATATTGATCAACTTCTTTTAATCTATAACCTCTAGTATCTATTTTAAATTCTTTTTCAAGTATTTCATTAGCAGTTAAATTCAAATTATTTTGAAACATACACTTCACCAATCCTTACATACTATATTTTAAGAAAAAAAAAGAAATTTGTCAATTATAATATAACTTATTTCTTTTTTATTTCATTTAAATGATAAGTATTTAATTTTAATTTACTGTATCTTGTCCTACTTAATAAATCATTTAATACTAAACTTACATAATCATTATTCATAAAATTCCTCTTTTCATTCTTTCTATAATTAATATACTACAAAATGTAAATATTTCATTATATTCGACAAAAGATATCAAATTATGTTAAATATAATAAAAAAGAATAGAAATTTAATCACTTTTATAGTATAATTTTAATATGAACAAGAAGGGAAATAATATGAACATAAAATATCCTGTTGGGACAAATAAAGATAAAAAGATAAATAAAGTTAAAACCTTTGGTAATCGTGGGATGACCTTGGAAGATGATTTAAACCTAACAAATAATTATTACTTAGAAAAAAATATTGCTGTAATTCATAAGAAGCCTACACCAATTCAAGTAATTAAAACATCTTTAAATAAAATAACACTTGCTTATTTTAAAGAACCATCTACAACTGATTATAATGGCCTTTATAAAGGAAAATATATTGATTTTGAAGCTAAAGAAACAACTTCTAAAACAAGTTTTCCTTTAGAAAATATACATAAACATCAAATAAAACATATAAGAAAAATTGATGAACATAATGGCATATGTTTTATTATAGTTAGATTTAATAATTTAAATACAACATATCTTTTATTTGCTAAAGATTTCTTGAATTTTATTGATAATAATACAAGAAAATCTATTCCCCTTTCTTATTTTGAAGATAAAGGATATAAAATAAAATTTAATTTAAATCCTAGATTAGATTATTTAAAAATAGTTGATGAACATGGAGGTATTTATGAAAAATAATACTGATAAAGTTAAAAAAGAAAAAAAAACTGATAATAATGAAATGAAAAAAATAAGGTTAAATATTGATTTTAAAAAAGTATTAAATAAACTGAAACCTAAAAAAGAAAAAGTTAAAGAGAATAAAAATATTAATATTAATGATATAAAACAAGAAAACATTGAAAATATTGATAATTTAGAAGGGACTGTAGCTAATATGAAAAAAGTAACAGTAAAAAAGAAAAAGAAGAAAAAAATTAAAAAAGCAAATGAAAACTTTAAAGGAAGAAGAGTTGATAAATTATTTATCTTAAGCTTAATTGTTTTGACTGCTTTAGTATTTGGTATTTGTTATTTACTTTTTGGTAAATTAATTGCTCTTGGAATGACATTTTTATTTGTCGTTGTAATGGCTTTTACACAAATACTTGATAACACTGCTAGAAATAGTAAAATAAGAAAGATTATAAAAACAATTGTTATTATTGGTATAGTTTTCTGTATCGTTGGCGTTGTTGTGATGGTTGCTTTCTTTATATATATAGCGATTAAAGCACCCGAATTTGATTTAGAAAAATTCGAGAGAAATGAAACAACCCTTATTTATGATAATAAAAATGAACTTAAAGCAACACTTGGAGAAGAAAAACGTGAAAAAGTTACATATGATGAAATACCGGAAGTATTAATTAATGCAATTATCGCTACAGAAGATTCAAGATTCTTCCAACATAATGGATTTGATGCTCCAAGATTTATGAAGGCCGCAATCGGACATGTTTTAGGTCATGATTCTGGTGGTGCTTCCACTTTAACAATGCAAGTTTCAAAAAATAATCTTACTAACTCTGATGTTAGTATAACTCGTAAATTTACAGATATATATTTATCTATCTTTAAAATAGAAAAAAATCTTTCTAAACAACAAATAATAGAATATTATGTAAATAATCCTTATTTAGGTAATTATTCATATGGAATAGAACAAGCATCTTTATCTTATTTTGATAAACATGCTTATGAACTTAACTTAGCTGAAGCATCATTAATCGCAGGGTTATTTCAAGCACCTGGAGAATATGATCCAACTGTAAATCCAGAATATGCTTATGAAAGAAGAGAAACAGTTTTAAATTTAATGGTTAGACACGGATATATAACAAAAGAAGAAGCTGAAATTGCTAATAATATATCAATTGAATCAATTTTAAATGCTAATTCTAATTCTACTAGTATTTATCAAGGATATATTGATTACGTTGTAAAAGAAGCTATTAAGAAAACTGGTCTTGATCCTTATTTCTATCCAATGGAAATATACACTAATATGGATACAAAAAAACAAGAAGGCGTTAATAATGTAATGAATGAAAAAACATATACATGGCCTAGTGGAAAACCTACTCTTCAAGCTGGAGTTGCTGCTATTGAATCAACATCTGGAAAAATCTTAGCAATAGGTTCAGCAAGAAATAGAAAAGGTGAAAGGGTTTTAAGTTATGCAACTGATATAAATAAACAAATTGGTTCTACCGCTAAACCACTATTCGATTATGGTCCTGGTATGGAATATAATAACTGGAGTACATATACAATTTTTAGGGATGAAAGATATTCTTATACAAACGGTCCTGTAATGCAAAACTACGACTTTAGATATCTTGGCGATATAACTTTAAGATATGCTCTTAGTGACTCAAGAAACGTTCCTGCTTTAAAAGCTTTCCAACAAGTTGATAATAAAAAGATTTATGAATTTGTAACATCTCTTGGAATTGTACCAGAAACAACTGAAGGAAGTACATACTTACATGAAGCTCATTCAATTGGATCATTTAATGGCTCTAACCCACTTACTATGGCAGGAGCTTATCAAGCATTCTCTAATGGTGGATATTTCTATGAACCATATTCTATAAATAAAATTGTATTAAGAGATACTGGTGAAACATTTAACTATTCATCAGACAAAACAAAAGTAATGAGTGATTCTACTGCTTATATGATTACTGATGTATTAAAAGCAGTTGCTGTTCAAACTGGTGTTCGTGGAGCAATCGGAACTCCTATAGCTTTAAAAACTGGATCAACTAATTATGATTCAGCAACAATACGAGAAATGGGATATCCTTCTACAGCATCTCCGGATGGATGGATTGTTGGATATACGCCAAATATAGTCATGGCAATTTGGACTGGTTTTGATACTAATACTAAGGGTGAATATTTAACAAACTCTCAAATGGCAACACATCGTAATGCAATTTATAGAGCACTTGCTAAGGCTGTATTTGATAGAACTGGGCAAGACTTTAAACGACCTTCAAGTGTTATTTCGGTAACTATTGAAAAAGGAACAAATCCTGGACTTCTTCCAAGTGAAAACACACCAAGTAATATGAAGATTACTGAATTATTTAAAAGAGGGACAGAACCTACTGATATTTCAAATGCTTATATTCCTTTAGAAAATGTAACAGGTTTAACTTCAAGCTATGCTAATGGTGAACTAACACTTACATGGAATGCTGTAAATATTCCAACATTAAATAAAGGTGAAGACCAAAAATTTGGAAACTTTGGATATAAGGTTTATGCTGATGGTAAACTTCTTGGATTTACAAAAGATGCTACCTACTCTATTACAACTGATAATCCATATGCAACATATGTTGTTTACACAGCATTCAAAAAAGTTGATACAAATAGATCTAGTGGTGAAACGCTTACCTTATCACCTGATGTAACATTTAATTATTATGGTAATGATGTTACCCTTCACATTGGAGATACATATGTCGAAGATAATTTAAAAAATATTATTCGTGTTTATATGGAAGGTAGTGATGTTACAAGTGAAGTTACAATAACAATAAAAATGACTGATGAAACAGGTGAAGTTGTTGATACTATTGACACAACAAAACTTGGAACATACAAAGTAGAATACTTAGTACAATATAAAAATGCAAGCAAGACATTTACAAAAAATATAACCGTTTTAGAATAAAAGTCACGACAAATGACTTTTATTTTTTGTTTAAATATTGATAGATTTAAATAAATATTGTATAATTAGTTTATGCTTTAATAAGGAGTGATTAAATTGGATAATGAACAAGAAAAACAAATAAAAAAAGGAAAGAAAAATAAATTTAAAAAAGTAATTAATATAACATCTATTTTAATGTTTATATCATTCTTATTTCTTTCATACTCTATCCTTTTAATAAGTGGAGTTGAAACAGAATTAAGATATATTGGTATAGGTATTTTATTACTTATAAATTTAATTGTAATATTCCTTTTAAGAAAAATAATTAAGAAGAAAAAAATAAGTAGATATATTATATATTTTATTATTCTACTTATCTTAACTGTAGGACAAGCAACTTTAGGTTATTTTGTTTTTAAAACTTACTCTTCAATTAACAATATAAATAAAGATAAAATAACTTACTCTACTTCATTAGTTGTAAGAACGGATAGTAAAATTGAAGAACTTAAAGATTTAAAAGATAAAAAAATAGGCATTCTTAACGATAAAAATGATATTGATAATCATGTTTTAGGAATGCAGTTAATAAAAAATGAAAAGTTAAATGATAATAACACTATAGTTGATTATGATGATTTGAGTTCTTTAATTAGTGATTTATATAAAAAGAAAGTTGACGCTATTATTGTTTCAAGTAACTATGTAACAATGTTTAAATCAATTGAAACTTATAGTAAAATTGAAGAAGAAACTAAAGTTATAAAATCTATAGAAAAGACATACAAAAAATCTGAAATTAGTAAAATAACTGGTGAAGATGATACAACACTAAATCAAAATTCAAGTATTAAAGAACCATTTACCCTTTTACTTATGGGAGTTGATGCTACTGGAGATAAACTAAATAAAAATGCTACAGGAAATGGTGATTCCTTAATGCTTATTACATTTAATCCTAAAACATTAAATGCCACAATATTAAGCATTCCAAGAGATAGTTATGTATATATTCCAAATATGGGAACTGAAAATAAAATAACACATGCTGCTTGGGGTGGTACTAATCATATGATTAGAACGATTGAAAACTTTACTGATGTTAAAATTAATTACTATATGAAAATCAACTTCCGTGGAGTTGTAAAACTAGTTGATGCTTTAGGTGGTGTATATATTGATGTTCCAACAGATATGTGTACCGATAATAGTTATAGATATGGAAAAATATGTTTAAAAGAAGGATACCAAAAATTAAATGGTGAACAAGCTTTATCATTTGCAAGAAATAGATATGCTTTTGCTACAGGAGACCTTCAAAGAGGAGTTAATCAACAAATTGTTGTTCAAGCTATGTTAAATGAACTAAAAAATATTAAAAGTGCTAGTCAAGCTTTAAATATTCTTGATACAGTAAGTGAAAGTATGGATACAAACTTTACAACAAAACAACTCTTATCTTTCTATGATATATTTAAAACAGTTTTAGAAACAAGTAGTAATGATAGTAACTTAATAAATGTTCAACAACTTTACCTAGCAGGATCTGGACAAAATATCTATGATGAAAGAACTGGGTGGGTTTTATATAACTATATAATTAATCAAAGTAGTTTAAATAAAGTAAAAGATGCAATGAAAAAGAATTTAAGTACATCAACAAAAACAATGACTAAAGAAATGGACTTTGACATTGAAGACAAATTTGAAATGACTACAATTGGTAAAACTGGTTTAAGCGCCACAAAATTATATACCCTACTTCCTAACTTTGAAGGAAAAAGTATTGATTATGCAAAATCTTGGTTAAACAGTAATGGTATAACTGATATAAAAATAGAATATGTAGAAAGTGATAAAGATGATGGAACTATTCTATCACAAAGCTTACATTCTTCTAAAAGAGTTGATTTAATAAAAGGTTCTATTACATTTAAAGTAGCAGAGAAAAAAGAAGAAGTAGTTGATCCTACCCCAGTAGAACCAACTGACCCTACAGACCCTACTGAACCTAGTAACCCTGAAGAAGGAAATACTACCGAAAACACTGAAAAACCAGAAACTCCAAGTACAGGAGAAAATACTGAAGAAACAAATAATTAATGAATAAAAACAGGTCAGCCTGTTTTTTTTATTAATTCTTTTATTATCTCTTCTAGTATTATGTAAAATGGTATAGCTATTAATACACCAAGTATACCAAATAAATTACTACATATTACTAAAGCTAAGATAGCTTTTAAATTATCTATTTTATTTGTTTTTTCATATATTTTAGGATCTATTATATAACCATCTATTATAGGAACAACAATTGCTATTATTAAACATATAATAAATAGCTTTTTTGATACACAAAATCCTGTAATAAGGGCAATAATATTAGTAAATAGTCCTCCAAAATAAGGAATAAATGTTGTTATACCTGCTAAAAAACCTAATAATAAATAATTAGGATGTCCTACAACTGAATAAATAATTGTATATTCAATTATTTCTACAATTACTATTATACTTGTTCCTTTTAAATAATTTGTTAAGGCTTTATCAATATTAATTATTATATTATATAGTTTTTTATTATTTAAAGATAATAAAAATAATCTTATTTTTTCTTTTATATAATCCATTTTAAAGGTAAAAAAAATACTTAATATAAATACAATAATTATATTAGTAATTGTATTTAATGATTTAGATAATAAATCAAATGATATAAATTTATTTATTATTTTATCTATTTCTTTTACTAATATATCTTTTATATAACTAAAATCTATATTAGTATTATTAAAAAAGTACTCTATTTCATAAGATAAACTTATTATTTGATTTAAAAGTATTGGAATAGAAAAGTAGAAAATAATACTTATTATTAATAAAATTAATACAATTACAAATACTCTTGATATATTTTTATTTATCTTTATAAATTTAGAAAAAGCATTTATCACATATGAAATAACAAAAGATATTATTATTGGTAAAGTTATACTTTTTAATACAATAAAAATATCTTCTATAAAAAAGAATGATTTGGAAAAGAAAAAAAGAATAACAGTAATTAAAGCAAAATTAATTAATTTAAAATTAAGTTTGCTCAAAATTACCATCATCCTTTCATAACTATTTTTCTATTATAATAGTAGTTGGTCCATCATTTATTAAACTTACTTTCATATCACTTCTAAAAATACCTGTTTCAACTTTTAAATTAGATTTTTTTAATTCTTCAACAAATAAATCATATAAAACATTTGCCTCTTCATGTTTAAGTGAATTTATATAACTAGGTCTATTTCCTTTAGAAGTATCAGCATACAAAGTAAATTGTGACACAACAAGTAATTCTTTATTAAGTTCTAAAGCACTTAAATTCATTACATTATTACTGTCTTCAAATACTCTTAAATTTACTATTTTATTAACAATATATTTTATGTTAGATATATCATCATTATGTGTAAAACCTACAAAGATTAATAATCCTGAATTAATTTTACCAACTTCTTCTTTATTTACAACAACACTTGCATTTAATACTTTTTGTACTACTACTTTCATTATTAATCTACCTTTCTAACTGTTTCTGTTACATGTTTTACTTTATTTATTTCTTTTATACATCTATCTATTTCAGTTGTATTATTAACAAACAATGTTACTAAATATACATAATAAGATGATTTACTAATAATATTCATACTTTCTACTTGAATATTTATGTTATTAACAGCTTGCATTATATCAAATAAAATATTTTCATTTGATGAAGTGTACACAAGAAGTTCAGTATAATATTTATTTTTTGTAACACTATTAAATCTAGCATCAATTACTTTTTCATCTAAAGTTTCAACATTTAAACAATTTTTTCTGTGAATACTAATGCCGTTATTTTTAGTGATAAATCCTATTATTTCATCACCAGGTACAGGATAACAACAACTCGCAATATGTGTTTTTATATTATTTGTATCACCAACAATTATATCATTTTCAAAAGTTTTAGTAACAACTTTTTTAGGCTTTTCCTCTTCTTTTATTTCCTCTTCATCTTGTTTTTTCACAACACTTTTGGCACTATATTTACCATTACCTATATTAAGGTATAAATCTTCAAGATTATCTAATTTTAATTCCTTTAAAACTTCATTTAAGTTTTCTTGTTTCATAAAATCAGTTATAGCTATTTTTTCTCTTCGTAATTCTTTTTCTAATAAATCTTTGCCACTTGTTATATAATCTTCTTTACTTGTTTTATTAAAGAAAGCTTTTATTTTATTTTTAGCTTGAGTTGTTTTTGCAATATTTAACCATTCTCTTGAAGGTCCTTGACTTGCTTTATTTGTTATTATCCTAATAACATCTGTATTTTTAAGCTCATATGATAAAGGTACCATATTATTATTCACAATAGCACCCACTGTTTTGTCCCCCACTTCACTATGAACACGATAAGCAAAATCAATTGGTGTAGAACCTTTAGGAAGTTCAAAGACATCTCCTTTTGGTGTATATACATAAATACTGTTATTTAAAACTTCATTTGTTACTGTATTAACAAAATCTTCATTACTTAATTTTTCTTCATTAAGCTCAATAATTGATTTATAAAACTGCAATTTTTGTTCTGTTATGTTTTGCATTTCAACCGAAGCATTTTTTCCTTCCTTATAAGCCCAATGAGAAGCAATACCATTTTCAGCAATTTTATCCATATCATAAGTTCTTATTTGAATTTCAAAAAGGTTACCATCTGGTCCAATTACGGTTGTATGAAGAGTTTGATAAAGATTAGTTTTAGGCATAGCAATATAATCTTTAAATCTTTTAGGAATAGGTTTATATTTTGAATGAATAAGTCCTAAAGCTAAATAACATTCTTGTTCTTTTTCGACAAGAATTCTAATAGCAAGAAGATCATATATATCATTAAAACTTCTACCTTTATCAAGTTTTTTATAAATACTATAAATACTTTTAGAACGTCCTTTTATTTCATGTTTTATTTTATTTTGCTTAAGTAAATTACTTACTTCATCCATCATATTATTAACATAAGAATCTCTTTCCACTTTAGTTGTATTAAGTTTTTCGGCAATATCAAAATATATTTCAGGTTTTAAATATTTTAAAGATAAATCTTCTAGTTCACTTTTAATTTTATGCATTCCAAGTCTATGAGCTATCGGTGCAAGTATTTCTAGTGTTTCTTTTGCCTTTTTCTTTTGTTTTTCAACTGGTAAAGCATAAAGTGTTCTCATATTATGGAGTCTATCAGCTAGTTTTACAATAATAACTCTTACATCCTCACTCATTCCTACGATTATTTTTTTATAATAACTTGTTAAATATTCATTCTCTGTTGAAATATTTATATTGTTAATTTTAGTAACACCATCAACAAGTTTTGTTATTTCTTTGCCAAATTCTTTTTCCATTTCATCCATACTTGTATCAGTATCTTCTAAAGTATCATGTAAAAGTCCTGCACATATTGTTTCTTTATCTGCTTTTATTGTTGTTAAAATATAAGCCACATTTAAAGGATGAATTATATATGGTTCACCAGTTCTTCTTCTTTGCCCATCATGCTTTTCTTTAGCAAAGTGATATGCTTTATCAATTAGTTTTATATCTTCATCATCTAAATATGTTAAATTATTTCTTACTGTTTCGTAACTAATATCCTCTTTTTTCATAATTAATCCTTTCTTTGTAATATCTTATATTTAAATAATTACAATTTAATATATCATTTACTATTTCACTTAAAGATAAATCTTTTTTATTTTTCCAAGAATTAAAAAAATATGAAAATATATCTTCTTCAGTTATATCATTCACACCTAACTTTTTAAAATAACTAACTCTATTTCTTAAAGCAGGATATATTCTTATTTTTAAATCTTCTAGTGATGTAAAATCCATATTAACCATCTTCTTTCTTATTTATATCTATATTATATATGATTATAAATAAAAATTAAAGAAAAATCTAACATTAGTTAGATTAATTTAGTAAAGATTTTATTATTTCTACTTTATCTAATTTTTCCCATGGTAAATTATCCTTTCCAAAATGTCCGAAACAAGTTGTTAAATGATATATTGGTTTTGAAAGTTCTAGTTCATTTATGATATTTTGTGGTTCAAAATTAAATACTTTATTTATGATTTCTAATATTTTATCTTCAGGTATTTTATTAGTGTTATAAGTATTTATATATAGTGAAACTGGTTTTGACATACCTATTGCATATGATACTTGAAGTTCCATTTTAGAACAGATTTTAGACGCTACGATATTTTTACAAACATATCTTGCATAATAAGAAGCACTTCTGTCAACCTTTGTATAGTCTTTACCAGAAAAAGCACCTCCACCATGACCACAAACCCCTCCATATGTATCAACAACTATTTTTCTACCAGTTAAACCACTATCAGCAATCGGACCTCCAAGAACAAATCTACCTGTTGGGTTAATATAGATTTTAGTATTTTCATTTATCATTTCTTTTGGAATAGTTTTATCTATAATTTTTTCTTTTATATCTTTTCTTAAAGTATCTAAATCTATTTCATCATGCTGTGCTGAAATAACTATTGTATCTACATATTTTGGTACATCATCAATATAACATATTGTAACTTGTGTTTTACCATCTGTCCTTAGGTATGGGATTTTTTTTGTTTTAAAAGCATTATATAACTTTTCTGACAATTTATTTGCTAAATATATAGAATATGGCATAAAGTTTTCTGTTTCATCTGTAGCATAACCAAACATCATTCCTTGATCACCTGCCCCAAGAAGTTTAGAATCACTTGATGTATTTACTCCCATAGCAATATCATTTGATTGAGTATTAATGTTTATACTAACTTTAACATTATTTCCATTAAAACCTAGATTATCATTATCATAACCAACGTCAATAATGGTATTTCTAACAATTCTTTCAATGTCAATTTTTGCCTTACTTGTTACTTCACCCATAACTACTATTCCATTTTTATGGGCACATACTTCTACAGCCACTCTTGAAGAACTATCTTCTTTTAAATATGCATCTAATATCATATCTGCTATTTTGTCACATAACTTATCTGGATGTCCAGGTGTTACTGATTCTGATGTAAATAATTTTTTCATAATATCCCTCCTTTTTACCTTAAAAAGAAAAGTACATAGAATAATCTATGTACTTGATTATCCTTATTTTTCGATTATAACATCGCAGGAATTAGCACCTAATTTAATAGGTTGCCGGATTTCTTAGGGCCTGTCCCTCCATCACTCTTAATAAGGTAAATTTTTATTTACATTTATAATTTTAATCTTTTATTTATACTTTGTCAAATGTTTTTTATTTGAGTTTTTCAATTGCTTCATCAAAGGTAGAGGCTTTAATTATTTCAATATCATAGTTATATCTATTTTTTAATTCCATGACTTCATCATAATTTTCATAAGGACATATAAAAATATCTGCCTTAGCTTTAACGGCTCCTTTTAGTTTATATTTAACTCCACCGATTTCACCAACATTACCATCTGCATCAATTGTACCTGTTCCCACTATTTTTCTACCCTTAGTTATATCTTCATCAACTAATTTATTATAAATACTTAAAGTAAACATAAGTCCACCACTTGGTCCACTTTCTTTATTTCCAAATTTTAAAGAAACGTCATTACTAACATCATAATCATATATGGTAATAATTGATACACCAAGTTTAACTTCATTATTAAGAAGAATAAGTTTAGAATTAACATCTATTTCTTTATTATTTCTTTTTACAGTTACTGTTATTAAATCATTTTCTTTGTAATTTAATAAAACCTTTTTAACATCATCTAAATTATATACTTTAATATTATTTATTTTTAATATTTCATCTTGAACTTTTAAATTACTATTACTATTCTCATCAATATAAGTTACATACATACTAGAATTAACAATATTAACTTGCCTATTTGCTTTTTGATATGCTAATCTTATTGAAGAACTTATTGATTCTTTAAAATATAGTTTATTTCTAAAATTATAATCATCAATTGTTTCATTATCATATACTATTTCTTCATTCTTTTCTAAATCTATGTCTTTTATTATTTTTCCAAGAGTATACGTTAAAACATTTCCTTTAGCCTGTTTTACATAAGCACTGTTAAAACTACCATCTTTTTTTCTTTCATTTAAAACGCTTATTTTTTTATCTATATTAATTGTACCTCCCGTTGGAAAAGTAACTGTATAATCAACTGGAATTAATAAAATAAGCATAATTACTATTGGTAAGAAAAAAGATATTACTTCTTTAGGATTTTTAAAAAAATCTTTAATATTTTTTTTTATTTTTTGTATCATATTCTGTCTCCTTAATATAATTATAACAGGAAAGAAGGATTTTTATGAAAAAAAAGATATTTTGTTTTCTTATTGTCAGTTTTTTACTAGTTATTACTTTTAGTATTTTTTCTTATTCTAAAGAAATTAATGATACGATAAGTTTAAGTATTAATCTTTTTATTAAAAATGTCTTCCCTAGCTTATTTCCTATGTTTGTTATTTCAAATCTTCTGGTATCTATTAAAACTCCTAAATTTTTAGGTAATATTTTTAAAGATATATTTTATAAATTATTTAAAGTAAAAGGTGAAGGAAGTTTTGTTTTTTTTATGAGTATGATAAGTGGCTTTCCTAGTTCTTCAATTTATGTAAAAGATTTATTAGATAAAAAACTAATTGATATTTATGATGCTTCAAAAATATTAACTTTTACTTTCTTTTCTAATCCTTTATTTATTATAAATACTGTAGGTGTTATGTTTTTAAATAACAAAGTTTTTGGTTTTTATATTTTAATATCTCACATTATAAGTAATATTTTAACAGGAATACTATTTAGAAATATATATGAACCTATTAATAATGTTAAAAATATCAGTTTAAAAAATTCAATAAAAGATTTTTATTATGATATTAATAATACAAAAATATTTAAAGAATTATTAAATGGCATTAAAAAATCTTTAAATATTTTAATTAATATATTTGGTATCATTACTTGTTTTTTAATTATAACAAAAATTGTTACTTTAAAACTCAATTTAAATCCTTTTATTTCAAGTGTTTTATCTGGTATTTTAGAAATGACTACAGGACTTAAAAGTATAACAAGTCTTAATATAGCAGAAGAAACAAAACTTCTAATATCAACATTTTTTATATCTTTTGGAGGATTAAGCGTCCATGCTCAAATATTTAGTATGTTAGATGATTATAAAGTAAATTATTTTCTTTTTCTAATATCAAGACTTATCCATGCTTCATTAAGTGTCTTTATTTGTTTATTTCTTTATAAATTATAAGGATAGATTATTTTAAATCCTAAATTATATTTTGAAATATTTTCATAAAATTCTTTTTCAAAATCTTCATTAATTAATATTTCATCTAAAATAACTGTTTTAAAATATGGAACATCTATTATTAAATAATTATCTTCTTCTTTTATACTAACACATGAATTATTACGTTCATTATCATAATTATTTAAAAAATTAACTTCCATACTGTATGGCAAAACATATTTATAACCATTAAATTCTATTTGTTTTGCTAATAAATCTATTTCAAATTTAGTTTTAGTATCATCTTTAAAAGTTATTTCTTTACAAATACTTGATGATGTACTACAATCAGTCATACTTTTATAACCTTTTGTTAGCATTGTTTTATGAAAATCTTTATATAAATCATTTTTAAACTCTACTACTTTTTTCTCTTCCAATTTTTGATTTGCTAAAGATCTTATTTCATTAACAACATTTAACATTCCTATTGCTATTACCATAAGGAGTGTAAATGAGATAATTAATTCTACAATAGTTATTCCTTTATTATTTAATTTTTTCATATTACGCCTCACAATCTACAGAAAAGTTTGATATATCAATGGTGTTTTCTTTTCTTGTTCTATATTTATATCCATGAAGTCTACCTTCACATTTATTATTTCCTTCTGACATGCAAACCATTTCAGGATCACTTGTAAAAGTATTTTTTCTATAAAAAGTCCCTGTTTCTTGTTCACAAGTATCACTAACAACACAAGGTGTTTCTGTATATTCGCTCCATGTATCATTTATTTTTGTACGATATAAAGTTGTTACTGTTTCACAAAGATTTGGATTATCATCATTTACTTCACATACTTTCTCTCTAGTCCAAGGACCTATATTTATATATAATTGATTAACTTTTTCACACACACCCTCTTCTACATTACAGGGTTTAAAAGTGTAATTCCAATTACCATAAATATATTTATTACATTTTTTTGAATAAAAATTACTGTTAGCGTACCCATAATCTGTTTTAATTATTAATCTATAAAGTTCATCATCACTATTGTAATTTGGAATATAACTAATATATTTAGAAAGTCTTTCATCTGTAAAAGAAGATGTTTTTATTTTTTCAGGATTATATGATGTCAAAATAAGCGTTTTTATATTAAACTTTTTAGCATTAATATTACATTTATTTAAAAATTCATTACTAAAATTATAATTATTACAAGTACCATTTTCAATTAATGTTACATAATTATTATTTGAAACATTTGTAAGTAAATTATTTTTAGTTGTAGTATTTGCTTTTAAATACTTTAGATACATTACTCTTGTGTAAAATAATGCATACTCTGTATCAATATTATTATAGTAAAGTCTATTTTCATATTCTCCAATATTAGGATAAAAATTTGAATACACCGCGATAAATAAAACAAGTATTGCTACACTTACAACCATTAATTCAGTTAACATAAAACCCTTATTATTTTTTTTCATAAAAAACTTCTCCTCAGTCACTTGATTATATTACAATATTATTATATAATATTTTTATAGTAAAAGTAAATAAAAAGAATAAAAGAGGAAGATATTATGAGAGAATTTGATTTTACAAGTACACCAATTGTAAATATTGTAAATGACATTATTATTGATGCAGTTAATAAAAACGCCAGTGATATTCACTTCGATCCACATGAAAAATTTTTAAAAATTAGAGTTCGTGTCGATGGTGATTTACAAGATTATTCAATCGTAGATAATAAATATAAAAGAAATTTAATAACTAGAGTAAAATTACTTTCAGGAATGAATATAACTGAATCAAGACTTCCTCAAGATGGTGCGATAAAAAGTAATATTAATGGAAAAGATTTAGACCTTCGTGTATCATGCTTACCTACTAATTTAGGGGAAAAAGTTGTTATAAGAATTCTTGATTATACAATGAGTTTTGAAGGTCTTGAAAAATTAGGATTTTCTAAAACAAATTACGAACATATTTTAAAAATGATTTCCAATCCAAATGGTATTGTATTAGTAACTGGTGCGACTGGTAGTGGTAAATCAACAACTGTTTACTCAATGTTACAAAAACTTAATAGAGAGGAAACAAATATAATTACTGTTGAAGACCCAGTTGAAATGAATATTGAAGGTGTAAACCAAATTCAAGTTAATAGTGATATTGGTTTAACTTTCGCTAATGTTTTAAGATCTATTTTAAGACAGGACCCAAATATTATATTAATCGGAGAAATAAGAGATAGTGAAACTGCTAAAATAGCTATTAGAGCATCAATTACAGGACACTTAGTTTTATCAACACTTCATACCAATAATTCTTTAAACACTATTGAAAGACTTTTAGATATGGATGTTGAAAGATACCTACTTTCTTCTTCCTTAAAAGGAATTATATCTCAAAGTTTGGCTAAAAGACTATGTCCACATTGCAAAAAACTTGTTCCCACAACAGACTGGGAAAAACAAATATTTAGAAAATCATTAGGCATTGAAGTTAATGAAACATATAAAGCAATTGGTTGTGATAAATGCCATAAAGGTTATAAAGGAAGAATAGCAATTCAAGAAGTTTTATATATTAATGAAGAAATAAGAAACGCTATTAATGAATCTAAACCTCGTGAAGAATTGCATAAAATGATTTATAAACAAGGAACTTTAACAATTTTCCAAGATGGTCTTATGAAAGTACTTGATGGCATTACAACAATTGAAGAAATATTTAGAATTGTTGATGAAGATGATGATATTTATAGCAATGCTAAAGTTAAAAAACTCGAAGAAGAAAATCCTACGGAACAAAAAGTTACTAAAATAGAAAGAATACCTTTAGAAGAACAGAATAAAGATAATATAAAAAAACCTGAGATTATTAATAACAAAACACTTGATAAAGAAAAACAAAATGATAGTGATTTCAATTTAGATAACTTTATTAATGAAGATAATAAAGTTAATGAAGATAATAAAGTTAATGAATTTAATTTAGATAATTTCATTAACAAGGAAAAAGAAAAAACAGGAAATGATTTTACACAAGATTTAATTAATTTAATAAATAACAATTAAAGATCAAGAAATTCTTGATCTTTTTTAATATTTACTTATATATTCGTTATATCCCCCTAAACAATTAACTACATTATATCCTCTATTAGCAAGTGTTGTACATACTCTTGCACTTTGAAGACCTTTACTACAATAAACATAATAAGTTTCATCTTGTTTTAAATAATCTTCAGGATTAGTAAGTAAAAAGTTCATAGGGATATTTCTAGAAGTTGGAATAGATCCTAATTTATATAAATAGTTATCTCTTATATCTATTATATTAACACGACCTATCATCTTTTTTAAATCACTAGTTGGTATACTTGAAAGCATAACCTTCCCTCCTGATTTATTATATGAAAATAGATTTTCTTTAATAATTATATATATACCAAAAAATAATAACTATAATTTATAAGATTCGTTACATTATTACAAACAAAATATAAATATTTTCATAAAGTATACTACATGTTAATGGAGGTATAATATGAACTTTAATGAAGATAATGATATTTATTTTAGAAAAAAACTATTAGAACTTGGCTTTTTCCTAGACCTGGTAGAACAAGATTAACTGGTCCGACTGGTTCTATTTATAACTCTCCTACTAGTTACGATAGTGTTTTGTTTATAAGTTTTGCCCAAGCCAACTATTCAAGAATTATGGCTTTCCAAGATTATATAGAAATACCTAATAATAACGAAGTTTTTACTATAGGAAATGACGAAGTTGACATTTTACAAAAAGGTGTTTATGAAATAACATTCTGTGGACAAATAACTGGAGTAGATCAAAACCATGGAGCAATATTTTATTTAACTGAAAAAAGTGGTGCTGTTGTTAAACATTTATCTTTTGAACTAAAAAGTGGAACAACTAATCGTATGGATTGTTCTGAAACAATTATTACAGAATTTGAAAATCCCACTACTCTTCTTGTAAGATGTGGTATCATCGGTGATAGTAGTACTGCTAATATTGATTTTGCTAATGTAAATTTAATTATCAAAAAATATAATGTATAAAACTTATTTTAACGCCTATAATTTACTGAGGTGTTATTTTGAAAAAAATATTAATTTTATTTGGTGGAAATTCTTATGAACATTTAGTTTCATGTAAATCTGCCAAAACAATAATGGAAAACATTGATAAGAAAAAATATGATGTCACTTTAGTAGGCATAACAAAAAGTAATACATGGTATATTTATAATGATTTATTAAAATATTTAGATAATGAATTATGGTATACAAAAAATGTTATAAAAATAGATAATATTATTTCATTTTTAAAAACATTTGATAAAGTATTTCCTATCATACATGGCAATCCTTTAGAAAATGGTAATCTTCAAGGTTTATTAAACATGTTTAATATTAAATATGTAGGAAGTAATTTAGAAGAATCAAGTATCTGTTATGACAAAGAAATTACTAAAATTATTTTAAACAACTATAATATTAATCAAGTTCCATATAAAGTAATTTTAAATAAAAAAGATGATTTAAAGCTTAATTTTGATTTTCCTGTTATTGTAAAACCATCAAGGTGTGGTTCTTCAATTGGAATAAATATAGCTTATAATAATAAAGAATTAAAAAAATATATAAAAGAAGCTTTCAAATATGATAATAAAGTAATTGTTGAAAAATATATAAAAGATAATTTAGAACTAGAATGTTCCATCTTAGAAAATAAAAAACTTTTAGTATCAACTGTAGGTATGATAAAACCTATAAATAAATTTTATGATTACGAAGCTAAATATGAAAAAACATCTAACCTTATAATACCTGCTTTAATAAATAAAGAACTAGAAAAAGAAATAAAAATGTTATCTTTTAAAATATTTAAAATTTTAAATTTAAAAAATTTAGCAAGAATAGACTTTTTATATGATAATTCAGCCAACAAACTATATTTTAATGAAGTAAATACAATGCCAGGTTTTACAAATATTTCAATGTTTCCTTCTTTATTTAATTATGATAATATAAATATAAAAGAATTAATCTCTATTTTAATAGAAAATTAATTCTTTTATTTTTTATAAATGAAGTGCCTTTTTAGGACAATTATTAACACAATTTAAACATAATATACATTCTGTTTTATTTTTACCACTTCTTTTAGGATCAAGTATATCAACATTCATTGGACAATTTCTTAAACATTTTTTACATGAAATACATTTTGCTTTATCACACTTTACTCTCATAAAAGAATAATAACTAAATGGTTTTAAAAATATTGTGATTGGACAAATATATTTACAAAATGCCCTATTATCTTTTAGAATAAATGCTAAAACAATACCTACAGTATAATAAATAACATTTCCAACAATAAATGATATAAACATAATTTTATCTAAGTTTTTAACATGAAAAATAAATAATAAACTTACAAACACTAATGATAAAATAAACATTATATATCTAATAAATCCTATTTTCTTTCTAGGATTATTGTTAACTTTATATGGTAATAAATCTAAAATCATACCAGTCCAACAAGCATATCCGCACCATCCTCTTCCAAAGAATAATGGTCCAAGTATTTTAGCTACTAAATAGTGAATAACTGCAGCTTCAAATACTCCAAGAAACAAATAATACCAAAAACCTTCAATTTGCATATTTTCTCTTGAGATAATACCTAAATAAACAAGCATATAAAGTCCTACAGAAAACTGAACAACATTTCTAGCATATTTATATTTTTTAGAGTATAAATATACTCCTGATACTATACAAGTTCCTATATAAATAAAATTAAATAAATAAAACTTGTTTTTTGTAAAATAATATAATAATACTGCTATAGTAACAAATATTAACCATATTATTATTAATTGATAATTATTTTTAAACCATTTTTTCAATTTATTCACCTACTTCATTGAAATACTATCATTTAACAAGATAACACCATATATAAATAAAACATCTTTATTTTTAAAATCTATATAATTATTTAATATTTTTGGTGAAATATATCTTGTATCTACAACAGTTATTTTCTTATAACCATTAATAAATAATGGTATTAAACTACTTCCATAAGAATCTCTAAACACAATTAATTCTTTAGAAGAAGTACTATTTTCATTTACAATATCAATTAAAGATACTGCACCAGATAAATAAGTATCATATTTATCTAAGGAATTTAATTTATTTAAATTATAAACACTTTCCTTTTTAGAAGTTTCATAATTATAAACATAACTATTACTAATAACGTCATTTGTTAATATTTTTATGTAATCTTTTTCAGTTTTAACAGGTAATTGATAATAATAAACTCCTTTAAATTCATCAAGTGTTTTAACATCATAACTAGAAGTAGCAAAATCCATTTTACCAGAAAAATAATTTGCTACTTTTTCTAAAGACTCCTGTTTCCAATGTGTATCTGTTTTATAATAATCTTCTAAAGTTAACAAAGGAAATATATTTATATAATTTAATGAAGATAATCTATCTTTCATAATTTGTTGTAATTTATCATAATCAAGTTTTAAATTATTTTTATTTATAAAATAATTCTTATCTGGTATTATTGAATAATAAACTCTAGAAGTTTCATCTAAATAATTATTTTTTATATAATTAATTTTATTAGTTACTCTAACAATAGATTTTTCATTTAAAGGATATGTATTAGATATAATATAATCGTTATATAAATATAAATTATTATAATTAGCTTTTGTTTTAAGTTCAATTTTAGCTTTTAATAATCTAAACTCATCTCTTTTTATAAATTGATCTGTTGTATATTTATCAAATTTTTCAAAAAATGATTTATCTAATAAAGTAGTTAATGTTAATTTAGGGAATTGTTCTAGTTTTCTTCTTTCACTTATAGATATTTCATTATCTTTAGTGAATATATTAATAAACATAAGACCTATAATTAATCCTAAAAATAAAATACTCACAATAATATTTTTTAATTTATCGTTCATAAAAGTCCTCCTTTAAAATCTAAAATATAAAAATGGATTATAAGAACTATCTATTAAATATGCTGTTACAAGAAGAAGTAATATTATTAAAAATATTGGTTCTAAAACATTTATAATTTTATTTAAACATTTACTTTTCTTTAATTTTTCTATTATATTTTTAAATAAAGGAGTTGCTCCGAAAATTGCTATAATTAAAACTATTAAATAACTTTTTAAATAATAAATTGTATAATTATTTATAAATACTTCTTTATTTAATCCAAATAAACCTTTTATATTGAAAAATGCTTCATTTATACTTCCGGCGTTAAACATTATAAAACTAATCATAATAATAAATAAAACATAAATATTTCTTAGAAATTTAGGTAATTTAGAAATATATTTACTTAACCATAATTTTTCTATTACAAGAAAAACTCCGATAAATAATCCCCATAGAATAAAATTATATGCTGCACCATGCCATATTCCTGTAAGAAACCAGACAATTAAAATATTTCTAACTAATTTAAGTGTTCCTTTTCTACTTCCTCCAAGAGGAATATATACATAATCTTTAAACCATGAACTTAAAGATATATGCCATCTACGCCAAAATTCTGTTATACTTTTAGAAATAAATGGATAATTAAAGTTTTCTAAAAAAGTAAAACCAAACATTTTTCCAAGACCAATAGCCATATCACTATAAGCAGAAAAATCAAAATAAACTTGTAACATATAACTTATTGCAAAAATCCAATAAAATAAAACACTTCTTTCATCAACTAAACTAAATTTCGTACACAATTCTCCAAGCATATTAGCTATAAGTACTTTTTTAGCTAGTCCAATTATAAACCTTCTTACTCCTAAAGAAAACTTTTCAATTGTTTCATCTCTATTATCTAATTCATCACAAATTGTTTCATATCTAACAATAGGACCTGCGATTAACTGAGGGAATAAAGACACATAAGTTGCTAGTTTTAAAATATTTTTTTGGACTTTTACTTTTCCTCGATAAACATCTATTACATAACTAAGTATTTGAAAAGTATAAAAAGATATTCCTATAGGAAGTGCAATATTCAAAAAACTAATATTGGATTTAAATATTGAATTAATCGTGCCAATAAAAAGATCTGTATATTTAAATACACAAAGAAGCCCGATATGTATAATTATGGTTATTAAAAAAATCTCTTTACTTTTATATTTATCTATTAATAAAGCATCAAAATACGCTACAAGAATCTCTACTAACATTAAAATAACATATTTAGGTTCACCATACATATAAAAAATAATAGAAAATATAAGTAAAATATAATTTCTATATTTTTTAGGTGTTATAAAATATAATATTATTATCGTGGGTAAAAAATAATATAAAAAACTTATACTTGTAAATAACATAATTTCCTCCTTATAAATAAAGCACCAAATAAATGGTGTTTTATTTTTTAATTAGCTAATAATTCATCTGGTAATTCTATATTATTACTTTTAGTAAGTTCCTTACCTATATTATTATTAACATATTTTTTAAAATTATTATATACAGATGTAGCCCATTCTTCATTTGTCATAACTAGGAAAATAACATTTCCACTATTTGTTATATATAACTTATCAGCACTAACACAAATCCACATATCCATATCAATATTATCTAACATTTCTTGTTTCATTTTTTCTACATTAGCACCATCTTTAACTTTAACAACTGACAATAAATAAGCTTGTGATGTCATAGTTGGAATAGAAACAACTAATGCTTCAACATCTTTATTAGACTGTAACCCTGTATAAGCAGTTACTTCATCTTCATTTTTAACATTAATTACAGATGTAGCAAGTTCTGGTAAATCTACTTGCTTATAAATAGTTTTAATCATACTTTTAATATTGCTTACACTGTTAATTGTACCTGTTCCCTTTTTATTATTAAATAAAAATAATACTACTCCTACTAACACTACTAATACTAAAATAGATATAAAAACTAATTTTTGTTTATCTTCTTTCATTACTTATCCTCACTTTCTTTATTATATTTCTATTATATCAAAAAAAAATAATATTTCCAATTGTTTTTTAATAATTACATAATAAAAAGGCCTATGACCTTTTTATTTCGTTGTCTTTACTTATAATAACATTATTATCCAATGACTTTGGTGTATAATTTATTATATTTTGATTCTTTAACAAATCATATATTGTAGGAGCCCCAATAAAACTAAAAATAGCCACCCAAATTCCACTTATTGTATCTAAATTATAAAATGTTTTAGAAAAGAAAACACCAAATGTTAAAGATAATATTATATTAATTAACCATATTTGACATTTACTTTTAACTATTGTAGTTAATTTTATTTTTTGAATCAAAGCCATTAAAACAACAGATAATACTGCACTTATAGATAAAAGATCTAATAACTTATCTGGGATAAATCCTTCCATAAACCTCCTTATTTTATAGGTATGTTATCTAGTTTCTTTATTAAATCTTCAATAATATCACAACATTCAAGTTTCTTATACACTTCATACATATCTATAATATTTTGTTTTTCATATATACTTATTTCTTTTTTTTCAATTAATAAATTATATTGTTCTATTATATTAGACTTTAACATAACAATAACACCCTTATTAGTGGCATCAAGTGTTTTTTTATAATTTTTTATAGTTTTTACAAAATATGTTAAAAATGAAAATATTAATCCAAATAAAACCTCTATCCAATACTTTAATATAAACTCTATAATAATAACCACCTCTAGTATATATTATGAAATATTAAATATATTGAATAGAATAAGTATAATAAAAAATATAGCTAAATTAATAGCTACATTTATTTTATTCGTTTGTAAATGTAAAACGAGCAGAAATATTAGAATAAGCAGTTCCATTTTGAGGATAAGATGAAAATACACCAGCACTTGAGCCATTACTATACTGAGAGCCACGTGAAAACCAAGGACTAGGAGAAACCACAATTCCAAAATTATCATTATACCACCCATTTGTTTCTGTTAAAGCGTGGCCTTGATATGATGATGTTGTATAATTGTTGAAATATTTATCATTAGGGAATGTAGAAGAAGTAAAGCCTGAACTTCCTATAGTTTTTGAATAACTACCCATAACATAATCCCATGCTCCTCCACTCATATCATATATTCCATATATATTTCCTGTTGTTGATGCTCTCATTCCAAAAGCTGTATCATAAGAATTTGTTGTTGCTCCGGTATATGAACTTCCTGCTTCTGCACCTATTCCTGTTATATAAGTACTATTATTATTTATTCCTACTTCAGTACTTACAAATCCAAAACTATTCCCTGTTTGTTCCATACTTCTACTTGCAAAAAAGAAATTACTTACACTATTATACCTTAAACTCTTTACGCTTGGTTTTATTATTATTCCATTAGCATTACTTAACACTCAAATATTTAATAATTAGACTTATTAACATTTTTCAAAACTTCCCGCAGGATTTCACCCTGCAGGGAAGAAAAATCATAATCCAAGTGTATATGGATTACTTTCAGTTCCATCACCACCAGTGATTTGTACTGCAGATGTTAGATAAACAACTGGCCTGACCGCAAAGTGGTAGGCGCCGACGTTGTTGTTGTTAACGTTCCCATCCGAATTGACATTGAACGCATTGTTACTGTTACTGCTATTCTGGGGCAATCAAACATACCTTATATATATAAATAATTTAATTATAACTTTTATTATTATAATTAATTATATATACCTTTACTACTTCTTTTTATAATTTATACTTATTAACAATTTTTTTACTTCCCGCAAGATGTTACCTTGCAGGGAAGCTATTCTAAACACCAAGTTGATATGGATTACTTTCAGTTCCATCACCGCCAGTGATTTGTACTGCAGATGTTAGATATAGGACTGGCCTGACCGCAAAAGGGGTGATGCTGACGTAGAGGCGGTTGTAAACGTTCCCATCCGAATGGACAAGGAACGCATCGCTACTGCCACTGCTACCCTGGGGCAATAACCATTCAGTTTCTTTTATATTATATAACCAGTTTGTATCATTACATGCTCGTAAATCTGTTGTTTCTGTATCATTTAATTTCTTTGTTTCACAATTAGCGCTTGCATATCCATAATCACTTTCATACATTAATGCTAGTTTTCCAACCCAACTATTTGGATTTGTAGAGTAATAATAATCACTTCCACTTATCTTTCTTTCATAACTATACATATCTTGTGATGTTTGAGAAGTAGCATTATATCCACCTAAATAGTATTTTGAACTACTTATCATACTTTGTGCTTCACTTGTTAACGTATTATAATAATCTCCATTTAAATAGGTATTTAGTGTTGCTGGTCTTGCCCAATTATTTGTACAACTAGAACACTGTTCAGGTGCAGTCATCATAATATTATATTTGTCTTTTTCTTCTAAATATTTAACTTTTATTTTATTGTCATCTTGTAATAATAATAAATTATCATTTTTACTATCATAATTATATGCTGTTGTTCCATCATCCCAAGAATAAGTTCCTATACTTTCGTTTCTTATTAGTTTTATTCTATTTTCTATGTTGCCATTTTCATCTTCTGTTGGAAATACTCCAATTATTCTCCATATTTCATTATTAAATGTTACATAGTTTTTTGGACTTGCTCCACGATATCTATACTCTGTTACACTTTCTGTTGTTCCTATTTGAAGGGTACTATCTGCACTATGAACTATTGTATATAATCCACTATCATTTAGGTTATCTGTTTGTGATATTAATGTTTCTGTTCCTATTGGAATACTTTCTATATTTTGTATTCCATTTATTTTTAATGTAAGAAATATTTTTTGTCCCACTAATGCTTCTTTTGCTTCATCTTCTAAGTTTCCAAAATCTAACCATAATCTTAATTTATAATTAACTGTATCTTCGACATCTAATGTTACTTTGTCTATTAATCTATTTACATCTTTTAAATTTACGATTATTTCTTTACTATTATTTTTTAATAATCCTACTTTTATATATTTTTCATTTAATATTGTTCCTGTATAACTTGAATTAGGTTTATCTACTAATGATATTTCATAATCTGTTATTGTATTTCCTGTATTTTTTATTGTAAATTCATAATATTCTTCTTGGGCCATTCCTTCATAATCTGTTAATTCTTGTAAATTATTTAAAACTAGTCCATTTGTACTTTCTGTTAATGTAAAATTTACTACTCCTGTTTTTATAATATGATTTTTATTTGTATTTATTGTATTTTCATATATTGCAAATGTTGTACCTATTACAATTGATGTTACTCCTAATAAAGTAAGTAACATTGCTATTTTTCTTTTCATATTTTCTTTCATAATATCAACACCTTATTAACTTTATAAATTAATTATATAAAACACCCTCCCCAGGTTGTCAATATTTTTTATACATTTTAACAAAAAAGACGAAGTTTTAAAGTTCGTCTTAAAGTAATTTTTCTTTTTAAATATTATTTTTATTAATTATTAGTAACTCATTCTAAAATCAAAATTTTATTTTGATTATTCATTTATTATTACGAATCGTGAAGATAGATTTTTGTCTCCTCCTCCAGGAGAACCAATAAAATTAAATATTATTGCTGATAAAGACATATTGTATCCTCCACCTCTATAAAAACAAGGTTGACTTTTGTCAGCAAAAAATGCAAAAGAACCATACCAATCTTGTGTTTCAGTTAATGCATGACCTGTATAAGATGATCCTGTATATAGATTATAATACTTACTATCTGGAAACGCTATTCCTGTATAGGTTGTTCCATCACTCAACATTCCTGTAAATCCTGAATTAGAACTAATAGTATATCCTGATCTTGGTTTTCCATTTGTATCTGCAAATATTCCCATAACAAATTCATAACTTCCACCTGCCATATCATATATTCCATATATTGTTCCTGTTGTTGAGGCATCTTTTCCAAGTGTTGTATTATATGCTCCATTTGTTGCAGAATCATTGCTTCCTGCAGGCGCTCCATATCCTGTTATTGTATTTTGATTATTATTAATTCCTACTGCCGCACATGTTGTACTATTAGTGCATCTTCCATATATACTTTGAGTTAAATATGCTACTGCCCCCCATTCATTATTTTTACTCATATGAGTATCTACTTCATCCTTTATAAATCCAAAACTATTTCCTGTTTGTTCCATACTTCTACTTGCAAAGAAGAAATTACTTAAATTATTATATTGTAAACTTGTTACATTTGGTTTTATTATTATTCCATTAGCATTACTACATGTTTCATTTGTACATCCTAAATTATTTTTTGTCGTATTTGATGCTAAAGTTGCATGTCCTGTTTCAAACTTACCATACCAAAATCCGCTTAACTCTTTATTTCCAAAAGTAAATGCATCGATTGCAGGTTCATTTTGTTTAGCAAATGTTACATCTATTGCATTTGGTTTAGTTTTTGTTCCTCCATTATAATTACTTGGTGTTACAGCTTTAAATCTTGGTATCCATACCCACATTGTATTTATGTCATCCATACTTATTGTTGTACCTGGTGTTGCATTTAAATAAGTTTGTCTATTTGTATCTTTTACTGTTACAGCATTTGCCCACATTCCTTTATTTTCTCCACTTGATTCATAACTATACCATCTATAATCTTTTTGTGAATTATTCTTATCTGCTTTTTTCCATACATTATTTGATTCATCATAATATACTGGAATCATATTTGATGCTAAAACTGGTTTATTTGCTCCACTTGTATCTAAATTTTGTTCTATTGTACTTACATTAACTTTAAACTTAAAAGTACAACCTGTTAAAGAAATATTAGTTTTACTATCATCTATTTCTTGTTTTACTGTATATTTACTCATATTAATATCACTTTTTAACCATACTCTTAATCTATATGTATGTGTTTGTATTTCATTTGAATTATTATACATAAAACTATTATTATATATTACTTTAGCATTAGCTATTTTTTTACTATTTCCTAAATTACTTATTAATATAGGATTTACTAATGCATTATCATTACCATCAGTTAAATATGCTTTAACATCATTTTCTTCAAAACTATTAGTAGTACTTGTTTTAAGTATAGATATTTCATAATTAATACTCATATCTTTAACTAAATTACTTGCTACATTAAACTCAAAATAATTTTCTTTAATTCCTTCTGTATCACTTTTTGGTTCCATATTAGTTATAGATATTTTATCTTCACTTTCTTTATATGTAAATGATATTACATCTGTTGATACAAAATGTGTTTTTTGTCCTTCTAATTTTATTTTATAATAAGCATAACTTACTAATATAATACAACTTAATAAAGTTATAAATAAAGGTATTAATTTTATAAACAATTCTTTTTTATTAACATTTTTCATAATATATACGCTCCTTTATCTTTCATATTAATTTTAACATATATTTATTATAAAAAAAAGAACTTTTTTAAAATTCTTTCTTACAATATATTTGTAATTTACATTTATTACAACTTGGTTTTTTAGAAGTACAATAATACCTTCCAAATAATACAAATTGTTTATGTAATTTACTCCATATATTCTTATCAAATTTTCTTTTTAATTTTTCTTCTATTTTTATTACATCATCATCTTTTTTAACTAACCCTAATCTTTTACTTACTCTTTCTACATGAGTATCTACTGCGATAGTTGGTTCATTAAACAATTCACTTAAAACAACATTTGTTGTTTTTCTTCCTACCATTGGTAAGTTTTCTAAAACCTTTCTATTATTAACTACTTTACCATTATACTTTTCATCTAATATTTTAGCAATGTTTATAATAGCTTCACTTTTTTTATGATAATTTCCAAGTTCTTTTATAATATTTTCTATATCTTTTATATTTGCTTCTTTTAATTTTTTTAAACTATCATATTTATTAAATAATACTTTTGTTACTTTATTTACTCTAGCATCTTTAGTTTGTGCACTTAACATTACTGCTAATAATAATTCATAATCTTTATTATAATTTAATTCACAAACAGGATTAGGTATTATTTCATTTAAATAATTTAAAATTTCTTTTTCTTTATTCATTCTTCATCTAACCAATCATAATCAAATAAATCAATTTTTTCTTCTTTTACTTGTCTTTTTTTAACAACATCACTTGGTTTTTTATATCCTTTTTTATTCCATTCATATAAAATTCTATCAATATATTTTAAATTATTAACCCCATTTAAAATAGCTTCTTTTAAAGCTTCTTTTATTAAGTCTTCACTTATATTAGAATCTAACCAACCTTTTATTGTTTCATATTCAATAGGACTTAAACATCTACCAAATTCTTTTTCTATAACATCATATATTGTAGAAGTTTCTTTACTTTCAGTTTCACTTTCATTTAAAATCATAACAATTATTTTATCATATAAACTACTTATATCTAAATATTCCCTTATCATCCCTGTTTCTTTTTTATCTGTTACCATAGTTATAATATTTTTAGAAGTTAAACTATCTATAAGTTCCATTATTTCTGGTATACTAAGTGATGTACTAATAGAAAACTTATTTATATCAAATAATATTTTATCATTAAATGTAATTAAATAAGATAAAAAAATCAACTCTTTTTCACTTATATTAAGTTTTTTATAAGTTTTTAACAAATAAGAAGGTATTACTATATTATTTGTTTTCATTATATCTAATATATTTTTTGTTTTCAAAAAACATCACTTCCTAACAATTGTTTTTTATTATAACACTATTTATAGTTATTTAATATATATTTTTCTATTTCTTCTTTATTATTTTTAACATTTTTAAGTAATATATTTTTTTCTAAATCATTATATATTTCCTTTAAAAAACAACCTGGTTCTTTATTTAATAATATACATATATCTTCAGTTGTTATATCTATTTCATTTTTATCTTTAATAACTAATTTTTCATATTTATTACTATATTTTTTCTTAGATAATTTTTTTAAATCACATACAATATTAATTTCATATAAACCTGTTTTATATAAAACAAATATATCATTTAAATCTTCTTTTAAAAGTTTATTTATATTATTAATAAGATCTTTTTCTTTTTTAGTAAATGGGTAATTATCATTTATTGTAATTGTACTCCACATACCTATTAAATCTTTTGTTCTTAAAACATTATCTATATTAGTTAATTCTAAAACATCAAGTAAATCAAGTTCTTTTAAAAGTTTTACACCATAAGCTTTATTATCACTTGTAAATATTTTAGTTAATTCTTCTTTTTTTCTTTCATAAGATAAATCTTTAAGTAAATCTTTATTTTCTTTAATAGCTTTTTTTAAATTATCTTCTATTTTAAAATTTAAACAACTTGCAAATCTAATAGCTCTAAGTATTCTTAAAGAATCTTGTTTTATTTTAAAGGAAGCATCCCCGATTGTTCTTATTATTTTTTTATTTAAATCTTTTTTACCATTTAATAAATCAATTATTTTTCCATCTTTATCCATACATATAGAATTAACTGTAAAGTCCCTTCTTGTTATATCTTCTTCTAAAGTATCGACATACTCTATTATGGGTTTTCTATTATTTATATAATCTATGTCTTTTCTAAAGGTTGTTATTTCAAATAAATAATCTTTTGTTTCTAATAAAATATTTCCATATTCTAAAGATGTTATTTTATAATCTTTAAATATTTCCATTAAATCTTTTACTCTAGCATTAGTACATATATCAACATCAATTGATTTTATTTTTCTTAAATAATCTCTAACATAACCACCTACTACATAAGCTTTAAAACCTTTATTAGTTATCATTTCTAATATTTCTTTTATTTTATCATTCATAAGTGTACTTCCCTTCATACTAATTATAACAAAAAATATAAAATAAAAAAAGAAGAAAAAGAAAAAAGCCCTAAGGCTTCTTATTAGTTTACTGATTCTTTTAATGCTGCCCCAGCTTTAAATGTAACAGCGTTTCTAGCAGCGATATTAACTACAGCTCCAGTTTGAGGATTACGTCCTGTTCTAGCAGCTCTTTTTGAAACAGCGAATGTTCCAAATCCAACTAGTGGTACTTTATCTCCTTTTGCAAGTGCTCCAGTTATTACTTCAAATGTTGCATCAACTGCACGTGCAGCATCTGCTTTTGTAAGTCCTGCTTTTGTAGCTACTGCTTCAACTAATTCTACTTTTTTCATTTAAATTTACCTCCCTATAAATTTATAAGCAATTTATTCTCATACGATGCTTACATATATAAAGTAACATAGTTAGCTTGTAAAATCAAGAAATTTGACTATTTTTTATAAATTTTTCACATTTTTTACAAAATTTGTTTTATATGTTTGATAAAAATAAAATAATATGATATTATTTTATTGAATAGGAAGGTATGAATATGGAAAAAGAAAATGTTGAAAAACAAAAAACTATTATTACAATAATTATAGTAATATTATTATCAGTACTCATATTAGGAATATCATATGCGTTTTTTACTGCAGTAATTCATAGTAATAGTGAAAATAAAATAACTACTGGTGTTATTAATTTTTCATACACGGAAAACGAGAATGTTATTAATTTAGAAAATGTTTCAAGTATGACAGATGAAGAAGGTATTGCAAGTGAAAATTATTTTGGATTTAATTTAAGTGTTACTGCAACAGGTACAATAAAGTTATATTATTATATTTACTTTACTGTAGATCCTACTAGTACATTAGGTAAAGATGCTGTTAAAGTAAACTTAACACAAGCAGAAAGTGATTCATCTACTATTGCAAGTGAAAGTCAAATCGTTAATCCAACTTACATTAGTGATTTAACATCTTTTAATTTAGAAACATTCAAATATGATAAAACTTCAAATGATTATTTACTTTATTTAGATAATTTTGAATTTGCAAATAGCTCTACTGCTAAAAAAAGATATTATAGATTTAGAATGTGGTATTCACCAAAAGGTACAAGTAATGTTAATATAACTGAAACAGAAGATGGAAACCATCAAGCAGTAATTTCAGGTGGAAACTTAAAATTAAAAGTTAATATCTATAGTAGTCAAACTGAATTAAAAATGATTACAAAGTCATAGAAATATGGCTTTTTTCTTTTAATGATTATTGACTTATTAATATTAACATAATATAATTTGATTAACGGAGTGGAAGTATGTTAGAAAATATAATTAGTGCAATTGGACAAAGTTATGAAACTAGTAGAACTATCTATAATATATTTGGTAGTGTATTAGGAATAATGACAATATATAAAACAGTTTATTTCTTAATAGGTCTTTTTTTTACAAGAAAGTTTAAACCTGCTAAAAATAAACATAAATATGGAATATTAATAGCAGCAAGAAATGAAGAAGCTGTTATTGGTAATTTATTAGATAGTATTAATAAACAAGATTATCCTAAAAATCTAGTAGATGTTTTTGTTGTAGCAGATAACTGTAATGATAATACAGCAAAAATTGCAAGAAGTTATGGTGCAAAATGTTATGAAAGATTTGATAACGAACATAAAACAAAAGGATTTGCCCTACAATTTTTATTTGAAAATATAAAAAAAGATTATGGTATAGAAAGTTATGAAGGTTACTTTATATTTGATGCCGATAACTTATTAAATAAAAATTATATTACTAAAATGAATGATGCTTTTGATAGTGGTGAGAAAATAATTACTTCATATAGAAACACAAAAAACTTCGATGAAAACTGGATAGCGTCAACATATGCAATACACTGGTTAAGAAGTATTCGTGCTAATCATAGAGCACGTAGTGTTTTACATCTTGCTACAAATATTCAAGGAACAGGTTTTTTATTTGCTAATGAAGTAGTTAGAAATGGTTGGAAATATACAGGATTAACAGAAGACAGAGCATTAACTGCTGATGCTGTTAGTCGTGGTTATGAAATAACTTATCAAGATGAAGCAGAATTTTTTGATGAACAACCAATTAGTTTAAAAGTTGCTTTAAGACAAAGACTACGTTGGAGTAAAGGTCACTTAATGGCGTTTTGTGAATCTGGCCCTCAACTATTTGTTAATATTTTCTTTGGTAAATTATTTATAAAAGATAACTGGGGAAAAGTTGAAAAAGAAAGAAGCTTTTTTGGAAAAATAGTTGAATCAATTAGACATAGATTTGCGTCTTATGATACTTTAATGCAACTTACTCCCCTAGTTGTTATTAACTTAATTAGATGGTTAATTGTCAGTGTATTTATTTATGCATGTTACTCATATTTAAATGGAATTAATAACCTATATATCTTTGGAGGAAGTACATTTGTTGCAAAACTATTATCAATGTTATTTAATAAGCCTTATATAAATGTTGAGCCTGGTGTAAAAGCATTCTTTATATCAATGTTAATGGCAATTTGGTTAAGGTTATTATACCGAATTGGTAGATATTTTATTAATATGTGGGTAGCTGTTTATGTCTTTATTATAGAAAGAAAAAGAATTAAAAAGATCCCATTTAAAAAGAAAGTTTTATATACATTAACATGGCCTACTTTTGATATTATAGGAAGATATACAATTTATTTAGCTTTATTTGTTAAAGTAACTTGGAAACCAATTCCACATGTTAGTAAAGTTACTATTGATGAAGTTGATACATCAAAAAAAGAATGATTTTTTCATTCTTTTTTATATTACTATTGCTATTAAATTATTTGAACCTTTATTTACAACTTTAGACATTGTTTGTTGAATTTTATATCTAATATTTTCAGGCATCATAGCTATTTTAGATTGGATACCCTCTTGAACAATTACATCAAGGCTTCTTCCAAATATTTCACTATTCCAAATATTCTTAGGGTCAGTTTCGCTGCCCTTCATTAGATAGTCTATTAATTCTTTACTTTGTACTTCGCTACCTATAATTGGTTCGAATGTACTTTCAACATCTACCCTAATCATATGAATTGAAGGTGCAGTTGCTTTAAGCTTAATTCCATATCTGCTTCCTTGTTTCGTTATTTCAGGTGTATCTAATTTCATATCATTTAATGTTGGATTAGCAACACCATAACCAGTTGTTTTAACCATTTTAAGAGCAACTTTTATTTGTTCATACTCTTCTTTAGATTCTTTATAATCTTGAAACATTGCAAGTAAATCAGCTTTTGTTGTTATGTCTTGCCCCATCATTTCATTTAAAACATTTGTAAATAATTCGTCTGGAGCTTCAAGTTTTACAATAACTGTTCCTGTTGAAGGATCAACTTTTGACATATAAGCATTTGTAATGTATTCGTTATTTTTAAAGTGTCCTGTTATATTTTCAACATCACGTAATTTATCAACTTCAATAACGCTTTCTTTTATTGATTCAATATAAGCTTTTTTAACATAATGATCTTTTTTAAGTACCCCAATCCAACTTGGAAGTTCAACTTTAACTTCACATATAGGAAATTCATATAAAGCTTCCCTTAAAATATCAAATGTATCTTTTTCATTCATATTTAATACATCCATTGGTAGTACTGGAACGTTGTAACTTTCTCTTAAAGAATTAGCAAGACTTCTTGCTTCATTACTATTAGGAGTAGTTGAATTAAGAACTATTATAAATGGTTTATTTATACTTTTTAATTCTTGAACAACTTTTTCTTCTGCTTTTACATAATCATTTCTATCAAATTCTCCAATTGAGCCATCTGTTGTAACAATAATTCCTATTGTAGAATGATCTTTTATAACCTTTTCTGTTCCTATTTCAGCTGCTTCCACAAAAGGTATTTCATCAGTATACCATGGTGTTTTAACCATTCTTGGACCATTTTCATCTTCATATCCTTTAGCATTATCGATAACATAACCTACACAGTCAACAAGCCTCATATTACATTCAAGGTCATCTATTTTTACTTTAGCAACGTTATTTGGAACAAATTTAGGTTCAATTGTCATAATAGTTTTACCACCAGATGATTGTGGTGTTTCATCAAGAGCTCTTTTCTTTTCAAATTCATCACTAATATTAGGAATTATTAAATTTTCTAATACTTTCTTAATAAAAGTTGATTTACCTGTTCTTACTGCTCCAACAACACCTAAATAAATATCTCCACCCGTTCTTAAAGCAATATTTTTTATTATTTCTTGTTTATCCATATTATTTCACTCACTTTCCTTTTTCTTTCATTTAAATTTATGAGAAAAAACAATATATATGAAAAAAAGTTCAAATTTTGAACTTTTTTATCAATTTAATATAAACCTATCTTGCTTTACTACCTTGAATTATACAAGTGTCAAATATTTCATTAATTCTATCACCTTTTACTTGAACACAAACTTCATCAGCCTTATTTATTTCTTCGAAAGTCAATAAACCATGTTGTCTTAATTCACTATCAGAATTAAAAATCGTTTTTAAAGCATCTTTAGCTGTAATTATTTTATTATTTTTAATATCATAAAAATAATTATAATGTTTTAAATAATTAGTTTCATATGCAATAACACTATTTTTATTAGTTTCCCATGCTTCTGTTTCAATATCTATTATGACTATATCTTTTTCTGTAACTGATGCTATTCTTACATTAATTAAATCATTTGTTTTACCTATTTCTTGTATAACATCTTTTTTTATAGTTTCATTTAACTCATCTGTTACACTAGTGCCGTTAACTAATTTAGGAATATTAATAACTACATTACCATTTGTTACAACTTCTTTATCGTAAACAAATTCAATATTCTTATTATCATCAACAGTCCCATTATCCTTATTATCATATGCTTTCCATAAACAAAATCCTAAAATAGATAATGCTAAACCAAGAATCACCCCAATTAAAACTCTTTTCATATAAACATTCATTCCCTTCTTATATAGTTAATTATATCACGAATTTTATATATTTAAAAATAACAGTTTAATATTTTTATGCCAAAAAGAAATTTACATATATTAGAAAAGCTAATACCATAATACTTATTATTATGCCATTTATTTTTAGTCTTTTATTTTCTCTATATTTAAGTCCTACAAGCATAGATGAAAGTATTCCTCCAACTAATCCTCCAATATGAGCAAAATTATCAATTCCAGTTGATGCAAACCCAATTACAAGATTTATTATAATAATTGGTAACATTTGTCTAATTACAGTATTACCTAAATATACTCTATAATTATATCCAAAATATAACATTGCTCCAAATAATCCAAAAATAGCACCACTTGCTCCGATACTAGGGACATTACCATTAAACATAATTGACAATAAACTAGATATTATGATACTGAAAAAATAAATAAATAAATATTTTGTTTTTCCATAAAAACTTTCAACTTGACTTCCTATAATATACAAAGCATACATATTAAATAAAATATGAAACAACTCTATATGAACAAATGCACCAGTAAAAATACGATAAATATCTCCATGAACGATACTTGGCCCATGCGTTGAAAATAAGTTTATAAGTAAAGCTGTTTTATCAAATAGTACACCATATAAAAACACTAAAACATTTATAGCTATTAAAATATATGTTATATAAGGAGTTTTTGGTTTAAAAATACTTTCTGCTTTTTCACTTTCTTCTTGATTTTTCTTAGCAATATCTGATGTTATCTTCATAAATAATTCCATCCCATCTTCATTAAAAACCAATTTGTTTTTTATATCTGTAAAATAATTCTTAAATACTTCATATTTACTAATATCTTTTTCATTAGTTAGATTAACACATGTAATTGTATTATTTTTATTAGTATCTAAATTAACATTATCTCCTAAATCAACATAAATACTTAAAACATTCATATTTAAATTTAGAGTTTTCTTTTTAATATTACTAACTATTTTTTGTGTTTTAAATAAATCGAAATCTAATTGTTCGTTATTATGAATGTAATTTGACACGATACGAACTATTTTATAATCATTGTCCATATTTTCAAGCCAAATTTCTTCTTGCGCACCATGAAGAACAACAGGATTATAATTTTTTTCTGTTATAAAATAATGAAGTAATTTCATTACCATTTCATCTTTAACATTAATTTCCATTGTCATACTTTCACCACCTTTTTAATTATTATACTATAAAATTATTTTTTTGCATTATATTTTTCTAAAAATTCACTTTTATATTCTAAAAATCTATCATCTTTTATTGCTAGTCTTATTTCTTCCATCATTTTTGTTAAAAATCTTATATTATGAATAGATAAAAGTCTTTGACCGAAAGTTTCATCTACTGTAATTAAATGTCTAATGTATGCTTTAGTATAATTTTTACAAGCATAACAATCACATGATATTTCAATTGGGGTAAAATCTTCTTTAAATTTAGCATTTTTTAAATTAATTTTACCAGTTCTTGTAAAAGCATTGGCGTGTCTTGCTATTCTGGTAGGTAAAACACAATCAAATAAGTCAACACCACGCATAACTCCTTCGAGTAAATCAACTGGTTCTCCTACTCCCATTAAATATCTAAGTTTATTTTCAGGTAAATAATTTATACAATTATCTATCATTTCATACATTGTTTTTTTATCTTCGCCAACACTTGTACCACCAATTGAATAACCATCAAAATCCATTTCTACAGTTTTTTCAGCACTGTATTTTCTTAAATCTTTAAATTCTCCACCTTGAACAATTCCAAATAGCATTTGATCAGGATTACTATGTTTTTCTTTTCCTCTTTTTGCCCATCTAATAGTTCTTTCAACACTTTGTTTCATATAATCATATGTACAAGGATAATATGGACATTCGTCAAACGACATAATTATATCTGCTCCAAGTTTATTTTGTATTTCAATACTTTTTTCAGGAGTTAAAAATAATTTGCTTCCATCAATATGACTTTTAAAAGTTACCCCTTCTTCTTTTATATCTTTTGGTTTAGCTAAACTAAATACTTGAAATCCACCTGAATCTGTAAGCATTGGTCTATTGTAATTCATAAATTTATGAAGACCACCTGCTTTATGTACAATATCTTCACCTGGTTTTAACCATAAATGATATGTATTAGCAAGAACTATTCCCGTATTACAATCATATAACTCTTCAGGGGATAATGTTTTCACTGTTGCTCTTGTTCCAACAGGCATAAACATTGGTGTTTCAAACTCTCCATATTTACTTTTTATTATTCCGTATCTTGCATCATTATTTTTATGTAATAAATTAAATTCCATTTTGCTCATTATTAAAATCTCCTATCATCATTGAATCTCCAAAAGAGAAAAATCTATATTTCCTATTTACTGCTTCTTTATAAGCATTAAGTATTATTTCACGACTTGCAAAAGCACTTACAAGCATTACTAAAGTTGACTTCGGTAAATGAAAATTAGTAATTTGAACATCAACTGCTTTAAATTTGTATCCTGGGTATATAAATATATCTGTATTACCAAAACATTTTTTAAATGTGTTATATTTAGTCATAACCGTTTCAAGAGTTCTTGTTGATGTTGTACCTACACTTATTATTCTTTTACCATTTTTCTTTGTTTCATTTAAAATATTAGCTACTTCTTCGCTCATTTCATAATATTCACTATGCATATGATGTTCTTTTATATTTGTAACACTAACAGGTCTAAATGTTCCAAGTCCAACATGAAGTGTTATAAAAACAACATTAACATGTTTTTTTCTTATTTCGTCAAGTAATTCTTTTGTAAAATGAAGTCCTGCCGTTGGCGCAGCAGCACTACCTAAGTTTTTGGCATAAACAGTTTGATATCTGTTTTGATCTTTTAATTCTTCATGAATATAAGGTGGAAGGGGCATTGTTCCAAGTTTGTCTAATAATTCAACAAGTATGCCTTCATAAATAAGTTTAAAATGCCTTATTCCCTCATCAAAAACTTCTACACATTTTGCTTTTAATAAACCATTTCCAAATGATACAATCGTACCTTCTTTTATTCTTTTCGCAGGTTTTGTTAAACATTCCCATGTATCATTTCCTAAATCTTTTAAAAGTAGCACTTCAATAACAGCTTTGGTAGTTTCTTTTTCTCCAATTAATCTTGCGGGTAATACCTTTGTATCATTTAAAACAAGTGTATCTCCAGCATTAAAATATGAAACAATATTTTTAAAAGTTTCATGTTTTATTTTTCCTGTATTTTTATCAACAATCATTAAACGAGATGATGATCTATTTTTTAAAGGAGTCTGTGCAATTAACTCTTCTGGTAAATCATAATTAAATTCTTCTATATCCATATTACTTAAAAAAACTACTAAAAGTAGTCTCCTTTCCTTAACAACTTTCTGTGACAAATTATATCATATTTTATTTATATCTTCAAGAAAATTTAAAATATTCCAAATAAAAGATTAGAGCAAACCCTCTAATCAACTTTTTTAACTGCCATTTATATATAGGCTGATTTCACCTGCTTTTTTGTTATTACTTATTATTTAACAATAACTAATTTCTACCAAAATAATTATATGCCTTTTCGGTAGCAATTCTACCTCTATTAGTTCTTTTTAAAAGACCTATTTGAATCAAATATGGTTCATTCATATCTTCAATTGTACTTGTTTCTTCTCCTAAAGATGTAGCAAGTGTTTCAATACCAACTGGTCCGCCATTAAACTTATCTATAATAGTTAAAATAAGTTCTTTATCTGTTTCATCAAGGCCAATTTTATCTATTTTTAAACGATCTAATGCTTTATTTGTTATATCAATATCTATATGATCTTTATTTTCCACTAAAGCAAAATCTCTTACTCTTCTAAATAATTTATTAGCAATTCTTGGAGTACCACGACTTCTTCTTGCTATTTCAACTGCTGCATCATCATCTATTTCAAAATTAAGCACATTACTTGTTCTTTTGACAATTAATGTTAATTCTTCTTCCGTATAATATTGAAGTTTATTTACAATTCCAAATCTATCCCTTAAAGGATTAGTTATATCACCTGCTCTTGTTGTTGCTCCAACTAAAGTAAACGGTGGTAAATCTATTTTAATATTTCTTGTTTGTCCTTCACTACCAATTACAATATCTAAAGTAAAATCTTCCATTGCAGGATAAAGAATTTCTTCAATAAATCTTGGCATACGATGTATTTCATCAATAAATAAAACATCGCCTGGTTCTAAGCTTGATAAAATAGCAGCTAAATCTCCACTTTTTTCGATTGATGGTCCACTTGCTGTTTTTATATTTACACCAAGTTCATTAGCAATTATATAAGCCATTGTTGTTTTTCCAAGTCCAGGAGGACCATATAATAAAACATGATCCAAACTTTCGCCACGCATTTTAGCAGCCTCAATAAATATTTTCATATTTTCTTTTACTTCTGTTTGTCCAATATATTCATCTATTTTAGATGGTCTTATATTTTTTATATCAACTTCTTTTTCTTCAATCATCTCATTCATAAGAAATCCCCCTATTTAAGTAATAATTTTAACGCTTCTTTTACTTGAAGTTCAATTGGTAATGTACTATCAACCTTATTTATAATGTTTTTATAATCTTTATCCTTATAACCAAGACCTTTTAATACTTCTTGTAATTCTTCATAATTACTATCTTGAACTTCTATTCCATCAATCTTAATCTTACCTTTTAAATCAAGAATTATTTGTCTAGCAGCTTTTTCTCCTATTTTAGGAAATTTTTTCAAGTATAATATATTTTCCCTTTCAATTGCATCAACTATTCCATTTATACTACCAGTTGCTAAAATAGGAAGCGCCATTTTAGGCCCTATTCCTTTTACACTAATAAGTTTTAAAAACAAATCCTTTTCTTCAAGAGTCTTAAATCCATATAAACTATTTTCATCTTCTCTTATTTGTTGATAAATAAAAACCTTATATTCTTTATTTAATTCAAATGAATAAGGATTAGCAACATTTATCAAATATCCTATATTATCCTTATCTAATACAATATAACTTCCATATTGTTCTACTACTGTTCCTTTTATATAAAAATACATACATTTCAACTCCTAACTTAATTATATAACATTTATTATTTTTAATCTATAGCTAAGTTTTTCTTACAACTCAATACTATCACACAAAACAAATGTTTGTCAATAAAATTATTAAAAAATTGTTACTATTTTAATAACAATCTTTTAAACTTTATTTAGCAAATGGATCAGTTATATTTTCATTTGAAATAACAAAACCAGTTGTATTTCTACCTAAATGTTTAACATTATTATTTTCATCTTTAAACATTATTTCTGTAGAAATACTTGTATAACCTCCTACTTGATACATAAGAGTTTTAACATTTGATGCTACTTTTGTCATATTAATACTTGTTACAATTTTCATTTCACCATCAACTATTTCACCATAAGCAAATTGTTTATTTGATAAAGAATAGTAAAGATTACCCTTATCATCTAATACTGCAAATGTATAATAAGCTGTACCTACTTTTACAGAAACCTCAACAGGTGTACCTTCAATACCTATAACTGGTATTTCATTATTGTCGTATCCTAAATATACTTTTTTATCCTTTATGTATAGTTTATTTGTTTCATTTGAAATAGAAATAGCATTACTATAATTTGTTTTTACATTAATAACATTTCCATCCAAATCCTTTTCTTCTTTACTATCAAGTAAAACACCAACAACACCATCATTTGGATAATAAGATAATTTTACTTCATCTTTTGTATCATTATCTTTATTAGGTTCATTAACCTCTTTTTTGTTTAATAATTCATATCCTAAAAATACCAAACAACATAAAATAATTCCAATCAAAATCCCCACAACAGTTTTTTTCATAACAATTCCTCCTAATTAAATAATATTAACTTTATAAGGTTATTATATAATATATCCCTCCATGTCAATAATTTTATTATCATTTTTTAACAATAGTCATATCTTTACATTTTTTATTATTTTATATATTCCTAAAGAATCTTTTATACATCTATAATGTGATGTTTCATTCTTTTTAGTTTCATATATTGTAGCAATAGGTATTTCTTTTATATTAATATTGTTCTTTAAAAAATATAATAAAATATTTATTTCATACTCATACCTACTACCTTCAAGATTAATAATATCTTTTATATATTTATATGGAATTAATCTTAATCCTGATTGTGTATCTTTTATATATTTTTTAGTTTTATTGTACACAATTAAAGATGTTAACCTATTACCAAACCTAGAACTAAAAGGAACATGTTTTAAATTAAAATCTCTTGTTCCTATTATTAATGAAAAGTTATCATCTAATAAAGAAAGTTTTATTATATCATCACTACTATGTTGTCCATCAGCATCAGCAAAAATAACACTTTCATCTTTAAAATTATTTAAAACATAATTAAGTCCTGTTTTCATAGCAATTCCTTTTCCTAAATTAATATCATGTTTAAGAATTATAACATCATTTTTAATCTTATTAAAAACTTCATCACTACTACTTCCATCATTAACTACAATTAATTTTAAGTTTTTCTCTTTTTTTAAAGACTTTACTAAATTTTCTAATCTATAATCTGGCTCATATGCCGGAATTATTACTATCATAAAAACTCCTATCCCATAATCTTTTTTATTTCTTCAACTATTTTTTTATCATCTATCTTTTCTAATAATTGTTCTAGCTTTTTATCCTTTTCATACAAATGTAAAATACTTTCATAATGTAGTAATTTTTCTTCAATAACTTTTAATTGCTTATGAACACCATTTCTTGAAATATTTAAATTTTCCTTAATTTCTCCCAAAGACAAATCATCAAAATAATAAGATGAAAAATATTTTTGTTGGTTTTCTGTTAATAATTTACCATAATAATCAAATAAAATTGTTAAATAAACTTCTTTTTCCATATTACATCATATCCTTAAATAATCCATATATATATTTTTCTATATCAAATGTTATTAAATCTTCTTCTTTTTCTCCAAGTCCTACATATTTAACAGGTAATCCTACTTCTTGTTTTATTGCAAGAACTATTCCCCCTTTAGCAGTTCCATCAAGTTTTGTTAAAACTATACCAGTTATTTTAATAAGTTTACTAAATTCTTTAGCTTGACTAATACCATTTTGACCTGTTGTTGCATCAATTACTAAAAGTGTTTCATGTGGAGCATCACTAATAAATGAAGAAATAACCCTGTTAATTTTTTCTAATTCATTCATTAAGTTAACCTTATTTTGAAGACGACCTGCAGTATCTATAAAAACAACATCAACATCTTCATCAATAGCCATTTTTAACCCATCATAAACAACACTTGCAGGATCACTATTTTCTTTACCATAAAATTTACTACCTATTTTATCTGCCCATAACTTTAATTGCTCGTAAGCACCTGCTCTAAAGGTATCACCTGCGATTAAAAGTGTTTTTTTACCTTCCTTATTTAATTTAGAAGCAAGTTTAGCAATCGTAGTAGTTTTACCTACACCATTTACTCCTACAAAAAGAATAACTGTAGGTTTTTTACTAGCATAATTTATTTTACTTGATATAACTTCACCATTAACATAAATAATAAATAATTCATCAACAATTATCTCTTTTAAATAAGAAGTAGATGTAATATTTTCATGTTTAATTCTTTGTCTTAATCTATCCATAAATTCCATAACTGTATTAACCCCAATATCAGCCATGATAAGTATTTCTTCTAGTTCATCTAAATATTCTTCAGTTACTTTACTATATTTATTTGTTAAATTAACTAATTTAGACACAAAATTTTCTCTTGACTTAGTTAATCCTTGATTATATATTTTTATTTCATTTGAAGAAACATCATTTATTTCTTCTTTTTCATTCTTTCTAAATGTATTTTTTATTTTGTCAAATATTCCCATATAAACTCATCCTTTCATATATAAGTATATCATAGATTTAAAAAAGAAAAAATTATATTTTATAAATTACCTTTATAAACGTGAATTTTAAATGAAAATTCACGATAAATTAATATATTCAAAGTTTTTCTTTCATAAAAAGAATATATATTATATAATTATAATGTGAGGTGTAATATGAAACATATAGGAACAGTAGTAAGGGGTATTAAAACTCCTATTATAAGTAAGGATATGAATTTAAAAGAAGTTGTTGTAAATTCTTTAATTGATGCAAGTAATGAAGGCAATTTTACATTTAATGATAAGGATGTTGTTGCTATAACTGAATCAGTTGTAGCAAGATGTGAAAATAATTATGTTAATATGGATGATATTTGTTATGATATTAAAAGAAAATTTCATACAAATCATATAGGACTTGTCTTACCTACTCCTGTTAGTAGAAATAGATTTTCTTTAATTCTTAAAGGAATTGCAAGAGCTATGGATAAGATAACAATGTTATTAAGTTATCCTGATGATGAAGTCGGAAATTGTTTATTTGATCCAAATTTAATTTATGAAAATAAATTAAACCCTTTTAGTGATGTTTTAAATGAAAAAGAATACAGATTTTACTTTAAAGATGCAACCCATATATTTACAGGTGTTGATTATATAAAATATTTTAGAGATGTATGTGAAAGTGAAAATTGTGAAATTGAATATGTATTTACAACTAATCCTCTTGAAATACTAAATTATACAAAAGATGTTTTAGTTTGTAATATTCATAATAGAAAAAGAACAAAGGAAATATTAAAAGAACATGGAGCATTAACAATCTATGGTACAGATGATATTTTAACAGAAAGTGTAAATGGAAGTGGTTTTAATCCTAAATATGGTTTATTAGGTTCTAATATGGCTACAGATGATACTTTAAAATTATTCCCTAAAGATGGAGAAAAACTTGTTTATGAAATACAAAAAATGTTAAAAGAAAAGACAAATAAAAATATTGAAGTTATGGTTTATGGTGATGGTGCTTTTAAAGATCCTGTTGGTAAGATATGGGAACTTGCTGACCCTGTTGTTTCTCCTTTTTATACAAAAGGTTTAGAAGGAACACCAAATGAATTAAAACTTAAATATTTAGCTGATAATAAATATAGTTCATTAAATGATGAAGAACTAAACAATGCTTTAACTGAAGAAATTAAAAATAAAAATAAAAATTTAGTAGGAGAAAACGTATCTTTAGGTACTACTCCAAGAAGATATACTGACCTTCTTGGGTCTTTAGCAGATTTAACATCAGGTTCAGGAGATAAAGGTACACCAGTTGTTCTTATTCAACACTATTTTGATAATTATTCTGACTAATTTTAGATATATAAAAGAGTTTTTAAAAGCTCTTTTATTTGATTTTAAATAAAAAACACCATTTTATACAAGAAAATATCATGTTTTATTTGACAAATTCATATAATTTGTTATAATTATTACTGCATAGACAAAAGAAACAGCATTTATTTATAGACTTGTAATGTGTTTTTTAAATTATTAGTAACTTTGCTGTTAAGCGAAAATATTAAAGAAAAACTCCCTATAAGTTATATGAATAACATTTCGATTGTTATGTAATAAATCGAAAGGAGAAAAATTTATGTCAAGATATACAGGTTCTAGTTACAAACAAGCTCGTCGTACTAATTTTTCATTACTTGAAAATGGTAAAGAACTTGCACGTCGTCCTTATGGACCAGGTCAACATGGAAATGATCGTAAAAAAAGACAATCTACATATGGTGAACAATTAAAAGAAAAAAATAAAGTTCGTTTTATGTATGGTCTTAACGAAAGACAATTCCATAAAACTTTCGTTGAAGCTGGTAAATTATCTGGTGTTCATGGTACAAACTTCTTAGTTTTACTTGAATCAAGACTTGATAATTTAGTTTATCGTTTAGGATTTGCTCCAACAAGACGTGCTGCAAGACAACTTGTTAATCATGGTCATATTACTGTTAATGGTAATAAAGTAGATATTCCTTCTTACAGAGTTAAAGTTGGATCTACTATTGCTATTAAAGAAAGTGATAAAGATTTAAAAGTTGTTAAAGATTCATTAGAAAAAGTTTTAAAAAGAGTTGAATATGTAACATTTAACGATAAAGATCTTTCTGGTGTTTATGTTAGAACTCCTGATAGAAGTGAACTTAACCCAGAAATTAACGAAGCATTAATCGTTGAATTCTATAACAGATAATAAAAATAAAAAAATCACAATTTCAAATTGTGGTTTTTTTATTATCTAATACATTTTTATTACTTCTAATTTTTTAGCATTATCTTTATTATGAACCATAACTACAGTTACTTCTTTGGGATAACCTAAATCTTTTTCATAAGCAACAGTAACAACAGCTTTATATGCTTTAGAATCAGTAATATCTTTATACTTATAAGTTGTTGTATTTATGCTTTTTATATCAACACTTGATACAACTGGTAATACTTGTGTACGGTCATTATATACATTAAGTTCAATATATTTATAAACTGTTTCACTAGCTTCAAAAATAAAATTATTTCTATAATCTTCTTTTATAAATTGAACTCCACCGATATCATTTTTAGAAACTTTATTATCTAAATTATAAAAGTCTGCCACCAACATTTTAGCAACAAGTGAAGCATATTTTTCTTCATCTACTTCTTCTTTATTTAATGTTTTCTTTAATTCTGCAAACATTTCCTTATCTAATTTAGTAGCATCTTTTTCTAATGAATATCCATAATCATCAAGTTTATCAACTATTTCAGGTTTAACTACTTCTTTTCCTTTATCAAAGAATCTTTTATAACCTAATATACCTACTCCTACTAATATAATTACTACTGCTACGATAAATACAATTCTAAATAATCTTTTAGCACCTTTTTTTACTTTCATTCTTTTTCAAACCTCTCTTCCGACAATTCCTTTCTAAAATAATTATACACTATTATGTCATTTGATACATCTAAAATTTCTTTTGCATATTCTTTACAATTTTCAATATAGTTTTCTTCAATTGGAACATCTTTTAATAATTTATATTCATTTTTAAGTTCACTATAGTAAACTTTATCTGTAACAAAGTTTCCGTTTGGAAATACTACAATATTATTTTCTTTATTAAGCAAATCATTTCCTAAAGAATATTTATTATGAATACCAAGTAAATTCATAATTGTAGGTCCTACATCAACCATACCACCTACTGTAGTTATTTCACCACTTAAACTTGTTTTAAACTTTTCATCATTTGACCATATAATAAATGGTACTTTTTTATTTAATTCATAAAAATAATAATCTATATTAATGTAGGTTTCATCTGAAGAACTTTTAACATCATTAGTTCTATAATCATAATTATAAAATCTATCCCACTCACTTTTAGATATTCTAGCATCATGATCGCCATATATTACAATAACTGTATCATCAAGCATATTTTCTTTTTCTAACTCTTCAATTAAAAGACCAATCTGTTCATCAGCATAATGAACTGATTTAAAATAATTACCAAGTTTAGTATTTTCCATATAGTCATATTTCACACCATCAACAGTCATACTAACATCATAATAACCATATTTATCAGTATCTTCAAATGGTGTATGATTACTTAAGGTAATTAAAGTTGCATAAAACTTTCCTTTTTCTTCTTTTAACTGTTTTAATTTTTGAACTGACTGAAGAACAAATGACCTATCAGAAAGTCCAAACCCTATTGTTTCATCTATTTCATAGGAATCTCTATCATAAAAATAATCATAACCAAGCTTAGTATACATTTTATTTCTATTCCAAAAATTTCCTACATTAGCATGCATACTTACAGTTGTATAACCTTCTTCTTTTAAAAGATTATACATACTTACATACTCTCTATCAGCATAATTTATAAATACCGTTCCAACCTTACTTGGAAGAAGTCCCGTTGCTACGCTGAATTCAGTATCACTACTTGTTCCCCCACTTACTTGCGAATAAAAATTACTAAAATATACTCCATCTTTGGCAAGCTTATTTAAATTAGGGGTTACATCTATTCCATTAAAACTAATATCCATATTAACTTGTTGCATACTTTCAGCATGAATAGCTATAACATTTTTACCTTCAAAAAACTTTGTATATTCATTATAATAATTATTATCCTTTTTATTATCATAATAATCATTTATTTCTTTTCTAGCTTTATCGCTTCCAAATAAACTAGCCATTGAAGGTTCAATACATTTTAAAACATCACTAATTTGATATGTATAAATACCAAAACTATTAACAATATACTCCCTATTCCATTGCATTACAAGTCTTGCATACGAAACATATTCTAAACTACAAACAGAAACAATAAGTGCTATTAAAGCCCATTTTAAAGTAAATTTAAAACTTTCCTTACCATATTTTTCTTTAACATTACCATTTTTTTTCTTATTTACAATATATAAGCATATTGGTAACCAAATAAAGATAAAATATTCTAATCTTAATAAATTACCTACAACATCAGCATCTCCTGTTTCTGTGTTTGTAAAAGCAAATGATAGAAATGTAACAGAAATAAAACTACTATAATAACTATAATATATCGAATTTGCTATACAAATAATCGTAGATATAATAGAAAGAATAAATAAATATTTAAATCTATTTTTTTCTTTTATTAAAAAATATACGCTAGCAAAAAGTAAAGTAACAAATAAGTCTACTGCAAAAGGTGCAATTCTATAAAATTTTCCTACAGTAAATGCTCTTAAAAGTATATCATTTAATAAGGTACCAACAATAAAAATGAATAATAAAGGATTATCTTTAATTATTTTCTTAGTTTGTTTTAAAAATTTAATTATACTTTCCTTAAACTTTTTTATTTTTGTTTTCATTTTTTCACTTCCAACTATTTTTTATAATAAGCATTAATATTTATAGCCATTCCCATTACAAAAAGATATGCAAGTAAATATATCCAAAGAAGTAATATAAGAATGTTAGCAAAATTACCATATAATAAAGTATAATTTGCTATTTTTGTTATGTAAAAGCTAAAAATCGAAGTTGCAATAATCCAAGTAATACTACAAAATAAGGCACCCTTTGTTGCTTTTTTTGTTTCTATCTTAGAATTAGGAGCAATTGTATATAATGCTTTTACACTTATATATATAAATATAAATGATATTAAAAATTTAATTATATCATACACAAATTTATACTTAGAAAACATAAATGATGAATTAAATAAATCAAGTATAAATTTTATTATTGTTTCTCCAAATATTGGTATTATTATCATAAAGATAAATAATATAATCATAAATATTGTCATTACAAATGATTTTATATATAAATCAATCGTACTAGGTTGTTCTAATTTATATAATTCATTTGACGCAATACAAATTGATCTTGGTCCATTTGACGCTAAAACTAAGTAACAAACAAGTAAAAACGTAAATGGTACATTAGAAATATTTATATTTACAAGAGGCAATATCAGTTTTGATAAAGCCTCAGGTAAAGTTTTAGATATTGTTTCTATTAAATTGAAATCAATAGTCAAACGAGAAACAAGAAGAAATACTAACATAATAATAGGTATTATTGACATAAGAAAGTAAAAAGCAAGTTGACCTGGTAAAATACGAAGTTCTGGTGTTTTTAATACTTCCATAAATCTTTTTAATATTTTCTTCATTTTTTATGTTTCTCCTTTTATTTATAGTTTTCCTTATCTTTTCGCATTTCAATAGTTGCTTCATTTATTGCATCATCAATTGTTTTTATTTCATCTTCAATCATACTATAACCTATCGCAGCTCCAAAATTATAAGGTAATTTTTCAAATTCTTTAGATAACTTAGATATATAAGTAGATATTTGACTCTTACTATAACCAATTAAATATATTAAGAATTCATTTCCATCAGTTCTTATAATTTCACTTTTTTCTAGTTGAGTATTAATTAATATAGCACCAGCCTTTTTAATTAAATTATTTCCTTCTTCATGTCCATAATTATCATTAACATATTTTAAATTATTTAAATCTATCATTATAATAGTTCTTGGATATACTTTAGTATCATCCCATTTTTCAATATTAGCATTTAAATAATTTCTATTTTTTAAATTAGTTAACATATCATTATATTTTAAGAATTCTTCTTTTCTTGTTATCTTTAACTTTCTTGTTCCTTTTAAAACCACTATACTAAATAAACTTATTATAATTGGAACAAGTATAATAGCAAGTATTATTATATATAATCCTCTTAAATTACTATCATCTGTTGTTGTTACAATAACATTACTTAAACCAATATTTTTATATTCTTTATTATCTGTATTATTTAAAATAAAGTTAAATAAATTATATAATACTTCATCATTATTTTTTATAACAAAGTGATAATTTCCTTCAAAAGAATCACTAAATAAATATTTATAGTTTTTAAGCTCATTTTCTTTTAAATATAAATAATCATTTTCATCTAAGACCATTATTCCATCTGGATCTATATTAGATGTATATGATTTTATTTCTTTAATACTAGCATTTATATTATTTTTAATATACTCATATAATAAATCATCACTTTTTAAATATAATTTATTATTTATCAAACCATTTTTATTATCAATATTTTTATAATTCTTACTAATAGCAACAAATCTTTCAATAAAAGGACTTGATGTTTTCTTATAAGCATCATTTTCATAATTAAAATTAACAAAAGCAATATCAACTTTATTGTTACTTATCGCATCTTTTAAAGCTTGTTTATCTTTATATTCAACAAACTCAATATCCATATTTGTCATATTTATTAAAGTATTAATATATTCACCACTTATACCATATAAGTCTTTATTTCTAACAAAGTTATATGCTGAATCTTTAACATAACCATATTTATACACTTTACTAGTTAAAGTTGATTTTTCAAGTGATGTTATATTTCCACTTTCTTCATAATAAGTCATTAAAGATGATTCCAAATCTTTTCTATATCTATCATTTAACCATATTTCTAATAATTTACTAACAATAGTATTTAATTTTTCATCATTACCCATTCTTAAAACTATTTTATTAGATAAATTATTTAAATAATAATTAATGTAAGTATCACTTGTTTTAACAATTGAATCAAAGTTAGCATATCTAGGAACAATTATATAATTAATACTTCCTTGTTTTAACATTGAAATAAGTGCATCATAATTAGCTCCTGTTTTGATAGTTACTCTTGATTCTTTAAAATATGAACTAACAACATCATTATCATTAGATAAAACCCCAACAATTGTATTATTTAAGAACTTTTCATCATTATAAGATGAAGAAGTTTTGCCTATTACAACATAAGCATCTTCTAAAATTAACATATCGTTTTCTTTAATTGTAGCATTATTCTTTAATGTTGCAATTGACAAAATATTTTCATTTTTTTCTTCATAATTAGGATAATCATATGATATTTTATTAAACTTTAAAGATGTTGTTCTTTCTAAATAATCAAGTAAATTAAAGATAACACCCTTACCATTATTAGATATTATCCCCAAATTATTAGGAACTTCGATATCAATTAATGTTTCTTTATTATTTTCAATCCATTGTTTTTCAAGAATTGTTAAACTATTTTCTTCATCTTCACTTGTTAAAAAATAATATATTCCAAGTCCAACGATAAGTAAGACAAAAAGAACAACTAGTAATCTTACTATTTTTTTAGGACTTTTTTTCTTAGTTTTTTTCATGTATTACTCCTTATTAGTACTTTCTTTTCCAATAGAATATGTAAAATCACTAGCAGTTTTATTCTTATATCCTATTATAGAGTTTTCTTTATAATCTTCTTTTTCACTTTTTACAAATAATTGATAATCAAAATAATTTATTTGTTCTTTAGTAGAATTATCTAAAATTATTTTAGCAAACTTACTTGCATCTTCTTTTTTAGGTTTCTCACTAACAGTAACAATAACATTAATTATTTTACCATTTTCATTAATTTCAGCATTAACAACCTTTTCTTCTTTAATCTTTTCTGCAATTACATTTAAACTATCTTTTGTGTAATTTACTTCTTCAATACCATCTAACCTATTTCCATAAATTGGTGTACCTGTATTTGGAAATAATAATTTGTATAAAAGAAAACCCACGATAATTAAGACAATAAATATTCCAATTGCTAAACAAGAATATTTATTATTTTTTAACGTTTTTTTTATATCCATAATCAATCACTCCTTATTTTATGTAATTATTATACATTATTATTAAATAATAATCAATTTACATCCTTTGACAGTAAATCAAGTAACATATCATTAACTATTTTAGGATTAGCACTGCCCTTTGTTTCTTTCATAATCATTCCCATAAGAAATTTTAAGGCATTTTGTTTTCCTGATTTATAATCATTAACTGATGTTTCATTTTCTTCTAATACTTTTTTTATAATTTCTTCTAGTTTACTTGTATCAGACATTAATGATATATTTTTTTCTTTTAATATTTCTTCAACACTTAAATTACTTGTTAATAATTCTTCTAGTATATCTTTAAATATTTTAGAAGATATGCTACCTTTACTTAACATATTTACAATGTTTACAAAGTTTTTATCTAATTTAGTATCATAAATAGACATATTATTTTTATTTAAATAACTTGTTATATCACCAAGTAATATATTACTAGCTATTTTAAAATCAATATCAAAATCTATATATTTATTTAAATAATCAGATAAAGATTTATTAGCGATTAGTTTTTCTATATTAATATCACTTATATTTTTACTTTTATAAATATTTCTTCTTTCATTAGGTAAAAGTTTTATACTTTCTTTAACTTCATTTATATAAGAATCTTCTAAATATAAATATGGAATATCAGGTTCAGGAAAATATCTATAATCATTTCCAACTTCTTTCTTACGCATAAGAATAGTTGAAGATGTTTTAGCATCAAATCTTCTTGTTTCTTCTTCAATTTTTACACCTTTTTCAAGAAGATCTATTTGACGGTTTATTTCATAATCAATCGCTGTTTTAACACTTGAAATTGAACCAATATTTTTAACTTCACACTTTGTTCCAAGTTTATTATCTTTGCTAACTGATACATTAACATCCGCTCTCATTGAACCTTCTTCTATTTTACAGTCACTAACTCCTAAATAAAATAAAGTTTCTTTTAATTCTTCAAGGTACTTAACAGCTTCATCTCCATTTGAAATACATGGTTTTGTTACTATTTCAATTAATGGAACACCTGCTCTATTATAATTTAAAAGCGTTTTATTATTTATATGAATACTTTTACAAGTATCTTCTTCCATATGTATTCTTTCTATTTCTATTTTTTTAACACCATCATTTGTATTTATTAAAACATAACCATCATAACCAATCGGAGTTTTATTTTGTGTTATTTGATAACCTTTTGGTAAATCAGGATAATAATAATTTTTACGATCAAAATGCATTTTTTTATTAATTAAACAATTTAATGCTAAAGATGCCTTTAATGCTTTTTCAACCACTTCACTATTAACTGTAGGTAAAACACCAGGATATGCTAAATCTATTTCATTTATATTAACATTAACACATTCATCGTAACTGTTTTTACTAGGACTAAATATCTTAGTATTTGTTTTAAGTTCAACATGAACTTCAATTCCTATCGTAGGTACATAACTATTTTTCATAAAAACCTCCTGGAATTAAATTTAAATCTAGTTCTTTTTCTATATAACTTGCTAGTTTATATATTGTTTTTTCATCATATTTATTACCAATTATTTGAAGTCCAATTGGTAAATTATTAACAGAAAAACCAATTGGCATACTAAGTGCAGGATTACCTGTCATATTAACAGGATTAGTTAAAATATCATCATAGAAACTCTTTAAAGCATCATTATTATTACTATTTAAATCATAAGCATATGATGTTGTTGTAGGTCCTATCATAAGATCATATGAAGAAAATATATTTTTAAAAGAATTATCAATACTTTTTCTTATTTTTAAAGCTTTTTCATAATACTTTCTAGCATTAACACCACTTAATAAATAAGAACCTACCATTATTCTTCTTTTAACTTCTTCCCCAAAACCTTCACTTCTTGTTTTTGTATAAACTTCTTCCATACAACCAGCATTTAAACTTGAATAACCATATTTTATACCATCAAACCTAGCTAAATTACTACTTAATTCTCCAAGTGCTATTATTTGATATAAACTAACTGAATTTTCTAAATAAGGAACGTCCACTATATCAATAGTTACACCACTTTTTTTTAACATAGAACACACTTCATTAAATTTATTTAATATTTCTTCATTAATTATATCTGATAGATAAAATTTAGGAATAGCTATTTTTAAATCTTTTATGTCTTCTCCAATTAAAGATGTAAAATCTTCATAAGTATCAAAACTTGTTAAATCACGATTATCTTTTCCACTAATAGCATTTAATAAAAGAGCATTTTCATATACATTTCTTGTCATTGGTCCAATTTGATCAAGTGAAGATGAAAAAGCAATTAAACCATATCTTGATACCCTACCATATGTTGGCTTTAAACCTACTATTCCACACATTGAAGAAGGTTGTCTTATACTTCCTCCTGTATCAGTTCCTAAAGCAAATGGTGTAAGTCTTGCACTAACACAAGCTGCAGCACCACCACTTGAACCACCTGGAATACATGTTTTATCCCATGGATTTAAAACATTTCCAAAATAACTTGTCCTGTTAGTAGAACCACATGCAAACTCATCCATATTAAGCTTTCCAATAATAATCATACCTTTTTCTTTAAGCTTAGATATTACAAAAGCATCATATATTGGAACAAAATTTTCTAACATTTTAGAAGCACAAGTTGTTCTTATATTCTTAGTACAAATATTATCTTTAATAGCTATAGGAAGACCAAATAAAAGATTATCAACTTCTTTATTTTCAAGTTCTTTAGCACATTTTAAAGCTTCTTCTTTATTTAATGTAATAAAACAATTTAAATCACTATTTTTTTCAATACGATCAATTGCTTCGTTAACTAAATCAATAGGTAATATTTTCTTTTCTTTTAATAATTTATTTATTTCTGTTATATTTAAATCTAAATAATTATTCATCAAAAACACCCCTTACTTCGATATAATCTTCATATACATCTGGTGCATTAGCTAAAACAGGTTTTTTATCTATTTCATATACATAAGATTTATCCCTTAAACTACAAGGATTATCACAAGGACTAATTAATAATTCATCTGTACTTTCATTAACTAAAAGTATTTTTTCTATTTCATCAAATAAATCCTTTAAATCTTTTCTATACTTTTCTATCTCTTCATCACTAAGTTCTAATCTTGCAAGTTTAGCAACATGTAAAACTTCTTCCTTACTTAACTTATCCATAATTTCCTTCTTTCTAATTACTAAATAATTAAACTCTTAAATATTATACCAAAAAATATACACTTTTTCCATATTTTTATTAAAATAAAAGAACTATGACTAATCATAATTCTAAAGTTTTATTAATTACTTAATTTCTACTTCTTCCATTTTGGGTTTTTTAATTTTTTCCAACGAATACCCATGTGAGGCTATTCATTGGAAATTACAAGACGCGAAGAGTAGCCAGAAGCCGAAATACCATAGCTGCCGGCGAAGCCAAACACTCCTGCACCTGCAGTCGCACCAAAGTAGTAGCTGCCGCCACGATAGAACCATGGGTAAATCGTATTAGCGAAGTAAACGCTATCACTATACCAGCCAGCTGTTTCTGTTAAGGCATGACCTGTATAAGATGATTCTGTATATAAATTATAATATTTACTATCCGGAAAAGAAACTCCTGTATATGTTGTTCCATCTTTTAACATACCAGTAAAGCCTGAATTATATGATGAACTATCGCCAGATCTTGGGTTACCATTTGTATCTGCAAGTACTCCCATGACATATTCACTTGCTCCACCACTCATATCATATATTCCATATATATTCTTTGTTGTTGAAGCTCCTGTTCCTTTTCCCTTTGCCTTTTTTCCTTTTGTATTTGTATCATAGTTTAATAAATAATCATCATATGTATAAAATCCATATGTATTATAATTTGTTGTACTTGTTTGATCGGTATATGTTCCATTTATTGGTGTCTTCCCTGCTGCTCCTCCACTTCGCCCTGTATAATATCCTTCACTATTATTTATATATACTTCAGTACATGTTGTACTAGTAGTACATCTTCCATAGATACTTTGAGTTAAGTAAGCTACTGCTCCCCATTCATTATTTTTACTCATATGGGTATCTACTTCGCTTGAAACAAATCCAAAACTATTTCCTGTTTGTTCCATACTTCTACTTGCAAAAAAGAAATTACTTACATTATTATATCTTAAACTTTTTACATTTGGTTTTATTATTATGCCATTTGCGTTACTACATGTTGTAGTTGTACACCCTAAATTATTGTTAGTTGTACTTGATGATAAGGTACTGTGACTCACTTCAAACTTAGCATACCAAAATCCACTTAACTCTTTTGTTCCAAAAGTAAAGGCATCAATTGCTGTTTCATTTTGTTTTACAAATGTTACATCTATTGCTCCAGGATTATCTTTTGTTCCTCCATTATAATTACTTGGTGTTACTACATTAAATCTTGGTATCCATACCCACATTGTTGTTATATCATTCATACTTATTGCTGTACCTATACTTGCATTTAAATATTTACTTCTACTTGAACTTGTTACAGTTACCGCATTAGCCCACATCCCATTATTATAATTATACCATTTATAAGTATTATTAGGATTAGCTAAATCTGCTTTTTTCCATGTTTCTGTTGTTTCATCATAATAAACTGGGAGCATGTTTGATACTAGAACTGGTGCATTTGGTTTTTTTTCTATTTTCCCTACAGTAGCTTCAATTACATTACTACTTGTTTTTGTAAAACTAAATAATGCATAACTTGAATATCCTATACTAATTAA
>URYZ01000002.1 GCA_900552235.1 uncultured Mycoplasmatota bacterium
ATAGTAATACAAAACTTATCCCCATGATTATATTTTGTTTTTTCATATGTTTTTTTTACTTCCTTTCTATTTTTAACTTTATAAGCTTATTATACAATATACCCCTCCCCAAGTCAATGTTTTTGTTAACATTTTTTAACAGAGTTATTGCAAACTTTTTATTTAACTGCTCGTTTTTTCCTTTTGGTGCATTTACTTTTGGATATATTCGGGGGGGAAATATAAAAATAAATCAATGATTAGTTTTCTAACTTGTCTTGTCATTGATTTATTTTTTATTTCTTTTATAATTGTCTTTTCAAATAAAGTTATTCTTTATTTGTTATTTTTTCTTTAAAATATTATAATATACTCTTGTATCTTAGCTTGTGAAAGGAATATATTTTATGAAAAATGCTAAGAAAAACAAACATCTTTCTTTTGAAGATAGATGTGTCATTGAAGAATTTTTAAACCATGGGTATAATTTTTCTCAAATCGCTAATCGTATTTCTAAATACAGAACTACTATTGCTAGAGATGTTAGAAATCATCGCTATTTAAGAGTTACCAATTCTTGTAATAATCAACCTTGTTGTTTTGAAGATAAACCTCCTTATGTTTGCAATGGTTGTTCTAAATTTACTAGTTGTAAAAAAATTAGATATTCTTATTCTCACGATATTGCTTATAATGAATATAAACAAAATCTCATACTAAAATTAACACATAAAAATGATCTATTACGATCATTTTATTTTAATTAACTATTTTCAAGTGTTATTTGGGCATCTTTAATAACTATACTAGGATAACTTGCATCAGTTAAAGTTATATTTCTTTCTGGTGCATTTGGATTTTCTATTTCAACTGTTATATTTTGTTCATTCATTATAACTGATTTAACACTATCATCAAAAGTATGAGCACCATCACTAGATATTTGTTTATAATATATTACTGGACTATCTGTTTCATAATAAGGTACATTTTCAAATAAAGCATTTCCATCTTGATTAGTTGTTGCTTCTTTTCCTTGTGTTGTTCCTGTTTCATCTGTAATAATAAATTTAGCTCCAACTACTTGAATACCTGATACTTTTTCTCCTGTATCTGTAACATGAAGTGTTAAAGTTCCATTTCCACTTACTGTAAAAGTATAATTATTAGTACCTTCCACTATTGATATTTCTTTAGGATTTAATGTTGATGCATCATATCCATTTGCTACTACTGTAGCCCTATAATTTCCATTAACAAGTTCTATACTTCCCTTTCCATTAGTTATTGGGATTGTGTGTCTTGCCATAATAATATTTCCCCTTTCTTTATTTTTATATTTTTATAATTTTTATCTATTAAAAGAATAGTAACATAATGTTTATTACTTTTTTGTTTGTTAATATTTATACAATATAATTCATTTTTTCTAGCTATTAATGGTACTTGTTTTGTATTTAATCCATTACAAACATATAAATGATATAAATTATTATTACATATTGGTACTTTTATATTTCCATAGTTATCTGTTATACCTGTAAAAACAATTTTATTACATAAATCTTTTAAAACTATTTCACTTTTTCTATTTAATTTAATATAAATATAATCATTTTTCATAAATCACCTCACTAATATTCAATACTCCATATAACCGATGTTTTATAATCTTCATTTAAAAATAAATCTTTACTAGGAAAAAGCAATAAACCTTTATCTGTAGAAAAAGTTATATTACTTAATTCTACATTACTTCCAACATTTTCTTCTTCATAAACTAACTTTTTAATTGTTGATAGTTTAATAATTTCATTATTAAATTTTTTAAAAGCTAAAGAATCAATTAATACTTTACCCATTTGTTCTATCATAGGATTATTAAAACTTAAATATAATTTCCATTTAGTAGCATTAATACTACCATCTACTATTGTTATGGTAGTACTATTTTGTTTAGGTAAAATAATTGGTGTTGTTGATATTTTATTAGTGCTAAATGGAATATTTCCAGTTACTTTCAAAAGTGTTATTTCACCATTAAAAGGTGTTGTTATTTTTCTTTCACTAAAACAACCATTAAAATAAGTTGTTACCTTAACAATTTTATTATCTTCAATGGGACTATCTAAATTTATCTCAAATAAACCATTTTCATCAGAACTAGCAGTTAATATTTGATTATCGTATTCAATCTTAACATCTGCAAAAGAAATTGTGTGTCCTGAAAAAGTATTACTAGTATTATTAACTGGATGAATATTAGTTTTAATTCCACCTATTGTTAATATTTTCCTATCTTGAAAAGAAAAATTAGTTATATCCGGTAATTTATTTAATTCTTCTTTAGTTAAATTATGAGAAGTTACTGTTGTTATATCTTTAGTAAATGTTCCTTTTAAAGAAGTAAAATAATTATCTTTATACCAATATAAAGCTGGTTCATTATCGATTTTATAAGCATCAGTATAATTTAAAGCACTTATCCACATATTAATTCTATTAAATTTCAATGAAAATGAAACAGGATTATTAGTATATATTACATTAGCATTTTTTGTATATATATTTACATATTTAGGATTATCTAATATAAAATTTTGATTAGTTCCTTTAAAATATATATTATAATTATCCGTTGGTGTTGTCATAAAAGTATTAATTATTTCTAAACTTGCATTTTCTTTAACAATAAAATCTCCAAATACACTCCACATAGGAACTCTTTGATGATTATTTTCAATAAAAGTAAATTTTGCTTCTTCTTCAATTAATACATTTCTAGCACCATGAGTTGTTGTAATAGAAAAGCCATTACCTGTTGTTAATAAAAATTCTGCTCCATGTCCTACGATTAAATCTAATCTATTTGTACCATTCATAAGTTCTTCATTTGTTGTTATAGTTACTTTACTATTTGGCATTATTTTTAATGTTGATGGGATAACATCATTAAGAAAATCACAGGCCTATCTACCGCACTACTATTAATTGAAGTAATACCTCCAATTAATACTTTATTTGAATCACAAGCTTTTTGAGCTAAAACATTATTAGTATCTTTGACTTCTATAACAGAATCAATAATTTTTGTTGTCCCATAATAATTTTGTGAAAGTTCAATACCAGTAAAGTTAACATTATTATATTCTACTACAACATTTGAATAATTAGGATGCGAAGGTACATAAATAACTCCATAACCACTTGATGAAATTATATTCATATTTTTTAATATAATTTCTTTATTTTTTGTACTTGCTTTTATAACATTTTCTTCTAAACTTTCAAGATTATTTGTATAAGTAGATTTAACATTATTATAGGTCCCATCTATAATAATCTTTGATTTATTAGGGTTTATAATAAAACCACTTGTAAGAGTTATATCATTTTCCAAATAAATATAGTCATAATTATTATCTTCACTTACTACTTGATTTAATTCATCACCTGTTGTTACAACTACCGTATTATTATTTATTACCTTAATATTATCACCTTCCTTTGTAATAATTTATGATAAAAATAAAAAACGAAATAATTAATTCATACAAAAAGAATAGGTTTTCTATTCTTAATGTATTTTTACTAAATTTAACATTGCATTGGTACTTCCATTAAATTTTATATTAACATTTTTAGATGACTTAGCATTTAAAGTTACAATATCATTTTCTTGTAATGAACAAATAGTTGACCCACTTATATTGTTAATAAATTGAGCATTAAATTCACTAGTGGCATTTGTGGCTGGTACTAGTATATCATTTGCTCTAATAGACATAGTAATAGAACACTCTTCATCTGTTGCTCCACATAGTAAATATGAAACTAAATATACTCCCGTTTCTTTAATTTTAATAGAATTATTATCTGGATATTCAGTAAAGAAAGCTACTCCTTTTTCAGGAAGTGGGATTACTGTATCCACGCCTTGGACTAAATTTACTTGCGTATCAGTCATTGAATATCTAATTCCATAAGAAGATACAAAGTCTTTTCCTGCTTGACCTGGCTCTCCTTTTTCTCCCTTTTCTCCTTTTGGTATTTTAAAATCTAAAACAACATCAACTGGTGTTCCAACATTAATAACTTGTGCTTCTTCGCTTGAATTTATTGTTTCAACACTTCCAATTTGAATAGTTGATGGACCAGGTTCTCCCTTATCTCCTTTTTCACCTTTTGGGCCTTTAATACAGCAATATCTTATATTATTACAATTATTCATAAAATTAATTCCTTTCTTTGTTTGTTATAATTTATGATAATAATTTTATTTTGTATAATTAATATATAAGAAAAAGAACTTAAAATAAATTCTTATCGATTCTATCAAAAGTTCTTTTTGGATTATCCATTAACATATCATATAACTTTTTATGATTTCTTAGTTCTTTAATTATATTTATTTCTTCAGTAGCTAACATTAAACCATACTTTTCGTCGTCTTCGCTTACAACATAAGTATCATTACCTATTAAATATTCAAGTGGTGTATTTAGTACTTTAGAAAGTTGAATTAAATTTTTTGAACTTGGTTTTTTTAATCCTTTCTCCCAATTACAAACGCTAACCTTTGAAACATTAAGTTCTTTCCCCAATGATTCTTGAGTTAAACCTGCCTCAATTCTTTTTTCTTTTATTCTCTTTGACAAAAACATACTACCTTTCATCACCTTTTTCTTTTATTTTCTTAATTATAAAAAATTAATAAGTAAATTTTGTTATAATTAACCTAAAGTTATATGGTACTTATAAAAAAATTAGGATAAATCCTAATTAATATGCATATAAGCCATGTATTTTTTGTCTTGTTTCTTCGTTAATATCATCAATTGTCCATACATTATCTACTTTAGTTAAGTTAAATTCGATAGTATATTTTACTTTATCTTTTGCCTCTTTTAATTTAGATATTCTGTAATCAATGTATTTAGTTTGTGATACATTACCTGTTTCATCTTTAAATTCATCTGGTGAAGTCGTATAGTATTTATCAGCTTCATTTGTTATTTTATAAAGATCATACACTTCAATTTCTACAGTTACTTTAGCTTTATCACCATCTACTGTTTCATCCTTTACTGTATAAACTAAGTTTTGGTATTGCCTTTTTAAAATATTTCTATAATCTTCTTTTTGTGTAGCAGTCATAATTGTGTCTGCTTCAACAATTGTATCAAGTTGAGTTAATACTGTTTCATTAAGATTACGGTAATTATCTAAATATCTTTCAACTTTTTTAGTTGGCGTATTTGATAAGGTACAACCTATAAGTAAAATGCTTGTTAAAAAAACTGAAAAGCCCAATATTAATTTTTTCATATAAAAATTCCTCCCAGTAATAATTTGGGAAGAATTATTTTTTTTATACATTAATTTTTAAAATTCACAATTTCCTGGAGTTCTTGGATATGGAATAACATCTCTTATATTTTCTACACCAGTTAAATAGATTAATAATCTTTCAAAACCCATACCAAATCCTGAATGAATACAAGTGCCATATCTTCTTAAATTTAAATACCATTCTAATTCTTTTGTATTCATATTTAATTCTTTCATACGATTAAGTAGTTTTTCATAGTTTTCTTCTCTTTGTGATCCGCCCATTAATTCTCCTGCTCCTGGAACTTCAAGATCTACTGCTGCAACTGTCTTACCATCTTCATTTTGTTTCATATAAAATGCTTTAATATCTTTAGGCCAGTTTGTAATAAATACTGGACCATTAAAGTATTCTGTTATATATTTTTCATGTTCTTTAGCAATATCTTCTCCATATTCTGGAGTAAATTCAAAATCAACTTTACTATTTTTTAAAATTGTTATTACTTCTTCATGAGTAATTCTTGTAAATTTACTATTAACAAGTTTTGTTAATTTCTCTTTTAATGTTTTATCAACAAATTTATTTAAAAATTCTATTTCATCACTACATTTTTCTAAAACTGTTTTTACAATATATTTAAGCATATCTTCCATAATATCCATATTTTGTTCTAAATCACAAAATGCTATTTCAGGTTCAATCATCCAAAATTCATTAGCATGCGTTTTTGTATTAGAGTTTTCTGCTCTAAAAGTTGGACCAAAAGTATAAACTTTTTTAAATGCAGACATCCATGTTTCAGCTTGAAGTTGTCCTGACACAGTTAAAGATGTAGGTTTTCCAAAGAAATCCTTAGAATAATCAACTTTTCCATCTTTTATTTTTTCTAAATCAAGAGTAGTTACTTTAAACATTTCTCCTGCACCTTCACAGTCGCTTGCAGTTATTAAAGGAGCATTAAAATATACATAATTTCTATCTTGAAAATAACTATGTATAGAAGAAGCAGCAACACTTCTAATTCTAAAAACTGCTTGAAAAATATTAGTTCTTGGTCTAAGATATGCTTGTTCTCTTAAAAATTCCATTGTATGTCTTTTTGGTTGCATGGGATAATCTTCATCACAATCTCCAAGTAATACAACATCTTTTGCTTTTACTTCGATATCTTGTTCTTTTCCTTCTGATTTTACTAGTATTCCTTTTACTTTAATTGCACTACCTATATGATATTTTTGTATATCTAAAAAATTATCATTAGTATTATCATATACAACTTGTAAATGTTTAAAACATGTTCCATCAGCAAAATCAATAAAACCAAATTCTTTTTGTTTTCTATGATTTCTAATCCATCCAGATACTTCAATTTCTTTTCCTATTAAACTTTCTTTTTTTTCATAAATTTCTTTAATATCCATAAAAATACCTCCATTTTTTTAAACAAAAAAGGTCATACCAAAGGACGAAACATTTCGTGGTACCACCTTATTTTAACTCTTATAATATAACGGTTTTAACCGGCCTATTCTACTTTTAATAAATAATTTCTTTAGGCAACAATAGAAACTGTTTTTCATTTAAAATTTAATATTAGTTTACACCAAACACTAACTCTCTTGAAAATAAATATTTAAATTACTCGATTTCTAAACATTTTTATACCATGATTTTAATATGTTTTATTTCTTTTGTCAACTTTTTTAAATAAAATTTTAATATTTATCATTTATCTTTTCATTTAAAATTTCTTCTAGAGTAACAAAGTCATACCCTTTTTGTCTAACATACTTTATAATTAAATCTAGTTGTTTTAAGGTATAACTATTTGTATCTAATGAAAATATTTTACCATTTTCTAAATTTTGTTTTATATATGTAAAAGGAAATATATTAGATACAACCATTGGTTTTATAGTATACATTTTAACTTCACTACATGTTTTTAATACATTAATATCATCTTTTTCAACATAACAATAATTATGATTATCTTCATCTATTCTATCAAGTAAAGCATTTGTATATTTTATTGTTTTAATACTATATTTTTTATTATATCCTAAATTACCAAAATAATTATTACTTTCATCTAATATTTTTAAAATATTTATATCATCATCTTTTATATTACCATCTATAAAGAATGTTGCACTGACATTATTATTAAATAATATTTTATTTATATTTTCTATATTTTTTAAATCATTAACTTTAAATATTAAACTAACCTCTTTTTTTGTGGTGTTTCCATTTATAACAAATTTATTATAATTATCTTTTATACTAATTGTAGGTTTTACAACATCATATACATATAAATTATCATTATATTTCCCAAGTTTTTTCATTTTTGTATATGATTTATCAACATCAACTTCCAATCCTTCACTGCCTGGTGTTATATAATTATTGTTTATTAAAGCATCAATACTTAATTTATTATAATCATCTTTATTTTTCATAATTTCAATCATTATTGGATCTTTACTTTTTGAAAATTCAATTAATTTATTTGTATAATAAAAACTAAATACTGTTAATAAACATATTCCAATAACTGTTAAATAAGGTTTGTTTTTCATTATCATCATCCTCATTTAATAATATGAAAAAAAAGATATTTAATTAATAATTAATAAAATTTAAATATCTTTTTAAAATACTTTATTTTTGACAATTACTACAATAATAAGTACTTCTTCCATTAATTCTATCTTTTTTTATAAGATTTTTACATATTAAACATTTTTCATTTTCTTTTTTATGAACTAATAAATTATTTTGATGACTACCTATTTTATTATCTACTGATGTATAACTTCTAATAGTAGTACCACCATCTTTTATAGCTTGTTCTAATACTTTTTTTGTATTTTCAATTATTTTTTCTAACTCTTCATCATTTAAAGACTTGCCTTTTCGATGAGGATTTATTTTACTTAAGAAAAGAATTTCATCTGCATATATATTTCCTATTCCTGCGATTAATTTTTGATCGAGTAACAATGTTTTTATAGGTAATGTTTTATTTTTTAAATTTTCTTTTAAATATGCGATAGTTAAATTTTTATCCCATGGTTCATAACCAAGTTTCGATGTAAGAAATTTATTAAGTTCGTCTTTTTTTAATAAATACATCCTACCAAATTTTCTTGTATCTTTATATCTTAATTCTTCATCTTCAAAAATAAAACTTACATGTTCGTGCTTTTCAAAAGAAGAATTTAATGGTTTAAAAATATATTTACCTTCCATTCTTAAATGACTAAGTAAATAATAATCATCTAAACAAAAAATTAACCATTTACCTTTTCTTTCTATATTATTTATTGTTTGATTTTTTATAAGGTTTTTTACTTCTTCAACATCTTGATTTTCAAAAATATTAGAATACAATATTTTAATATTTAATATTTTTTTATTTTGTACTTTCTTTAAAAGTGCTTTTTTAACTGTTTCTACTTCAGGTAACTCTGGCATATTTCCTCCTTAATTAGTATCATACCAACTTTTTCCATAATCTATTTCAACTTTTAATGGAACATCTAGTTTGTATGTATTTTCCATTGTTTCTTTTACTATTTTTTTTACTATTTCAAATTCTTCATCTAAACAATCAAATAATAATTCATCATGAACTTGAATAATCATTTTAGATTTTAAATTAAGTTTATTAAATTTATCATATATTTCAATCATAGCTTTTTTTATAATATCTGCACTTGTCCCTTGAATTGGAGTATTAAGCGCCATTCTTTCACCACTTGATTTAATTATATAATTAGCATTTTTTAATTCTTCAATATATCTAGTTCTCCCAAATAATGTTTTTACATAACCATCATTATAAGCATCACTAATAAGTTTATTCATATAAGTTTTAATCCCTGGATATGTTTCTAAATATTTATCAATGAATTTCTTTGCTTCATGAACATTGATACCTAAATCCTCACTTAAGCCAAAACTACTTATTCCATAAAGTATTCCAAAATTAACAGCTTTAGCATTTCTTCTCATTGTTTTTGTAACATCTTTTTCATCAACATGAAATATATCCATCGCAGTTTTAGTATGTATATCTATTCCACTTTTAAAGGCATCAATTAAGTTCTGTGCTTGTGACATATGAGCAAAAACACGAAGTTCTATTTGGGAATAATCACTTGATAAAATAACTGAATCATCACTTGCAATAAATGCTTTTCTAATCATTCTTCCTAACTCTTCCCTTACTGGTATGTTTTGTAAATTAGGTTCCATACTTGAAAGTCTACCTGTTCTTGTTAATGTTTGATTAAATATTGTATGTATTTTATTATCTTCATGTATAAAAGTAGATAAGCCAATTATATAATTGCTATACAATTTTGATAAAGTACGATATTCAAGAATAAGAGGAATAACTGAATATGAAAGTAATTTGTTTAAAACATCCCCACTTGTTGAGTAATTACCATCTTTTACTTTCTTAGGATACGGAATGTGCATCTTTTCAAATAATACTTTACCCAATTGTTTAGGAGATAAAATATTAAATTCCATTCCTGCTAGATCATAAATAGATTTTTGTATTTCATCAAGCTTATTTTTTATCTTTTTTCCCATATCATTTAAAATATTTTTTGAAACATATATTCCCACATATTCCATATCAGAAAGAACATATGTTACAGGAAGTTCTAATTTTGTATATAAATCTAACTCATTTTTATTTTCTAATTCTTCATAGTATTTATTTTTATTTTCATAAATATATTTTGCTTTTAATAAAGCATGCCTAGCAATTTTTTCTAAATTTAAATCTTTTTCTTTAAATAGTTGTTCTTCAAATTCAATATTAATATTATCAATATTCATAAGATATGATAAATCATCTTTAATATTATAATTAAGTAAATATGTTTGAAGCATTAAATCGTTAAATTTATCATCAAATTTTATATTAAAATATTTAAATAATACAAGTGACTTTTTTAAATCATATGTATATTTATTAATATTACTATTAAATATAGATGTGTTTTCTAAAGCTTCTTTTAAAACAAATAAACTATTATTTTCATCATATATAGCGATACCTTCAAGAACTTTATCATGATAGTTTCCTTTAACCAAAGTATAAAATGAAAAATCTTTTAAAATGATTTTTTCTAATTCTTCTTTATTTTTTATTATTTTTATATTTTCTACTTTTACCTTTAAAACATTTTGTTTTTCTTCTCTTTTTAAAAATGAATAAAACTCTAAATCTTCAAGTATTTTATTATAATCAGGACTTAAACCATTATATTTTATATTTTCTAAATTAACATCAATTGGTACGTCTTTATATATTGTTGCTAATTCTTTACTAAAGAAAGCATTTTCTTTATCGTTTACTAACTTTTCTTTTAAAGCTCCCTTTATCTCAGGTAAATGTTCGTACACCCCCTCAAGTGACTTATATTTTTTTAGAAGAGTTAATGCAGTTTTTTCTCCAACACCTTTTACTCCAGGAATATTATCTGAAGCATCTCCCATCAACGCTTTTAAATCAATCATTTTTATTGGTTCAATACCATATATATTTTTAAATTCATCCTCATCCATCATAATATAATCACTTGCTTTTAAAAGCTTTACTGTAACATCATCTGATATAAGCTGTAATAAATCTTTATCACTTGATACAATTGTAGCAATAAAATCATCATTTTGATCTATTTCTTTAGCAAATGTACCAATTATATCATCAGCTTCATAATTATCTATTTCAAAATATTTTATTCCAAGGGCTACACATAACCTTTTCGCTGCAGGAAATTGAAGTTTTAAATCTTCTGGTATTGCATCTCTTCCTGCTTTATAATCTTTATATTTTTCATGTCTAAAAGTTTTTCCTTTATCAAATGCCACCATTATATAACTAGGATTTTCTTCTTTTATAATTTTATTAATCATATTAATAAAACCATATAAAGCATTAGTAGGAAAACCTTTAGAATTTCTTAATATTGTTCCTTTATAGGCAGTAGCAAAATAACTACGAAATAAAATATTATTTCCATCAATTAATATAACTTTTTTCATAAATACCTCCCCAAATATATCTAAATTTATTATATCATGAAATAATAATTATTTTTAAAAAAATATAAAAAAAACTTATGATAAATCATAAGTTACAATCCAAGTGTATATGGATTAGCACTTGTTCCATCTCCTCCGGTTATTTTAATATTTGATTTTAAATATAGGACTGGCCTCACATGAAAATTATGTGTAAAAAACATACCACCTGAATTATCTATATAACCATTTTGATTTGTATAATAGAAATTAACTCCAAGACCTCTATCAGGATTTTGATCTAATAACCACTCAGCATTTTTAATATTATATAACCAATTCGTATCGTTACATGCTCTTATATCATAATTTGATGAATTTTCGTCATATAATTTTTTCGTTTCACAATTACTACTTGCATAGCCATAATCACTTGCATACATTACCCCTATTTTTCCTATAAAACTATTTGGATTACTTCCATAGTAAAATTCATTACTTTTTGTATTTTTTGTTTTTCTTTCATAACTATACATATCTACTGGTGTTTGAATTAAACCATTTTGATATTTATATCCATCATATCCACCTAAATAATATTTTGTATTTCCTATCATATTTTGTGTTTCACTTGTTAACGAACTCAAATACGTTCCATTTAAATTATTATTCATATTCGTTTCTGGCCAAGCTATTTCAACAGAGTTATTACTATCAGCAACATATGTTCCTATACTCTCATTTCTTACTAACTTTATTCTATTTTCTATCTTACCTTTTCCATCATCGGTTGGGAATACTCCTATTATTCTCCATACTTCATTATTAAATGTTACATAGTTTTTTGGATTTGCTCCCCTATATCTATATTCTGTTACACTTTCATTAGTTCCTATTTGAAGTGTTGTATCAGCTTCATGTGTTATGGTGTAAAGTCCACTGTTATTTTGATTATTAGTTAATTTTATAAGGGTATCTGCCCCACTTTTTTTTAATTCTCCTACAGTAGCTTCAATTACATTATTACTTGTTTTTGTAAAACTAAATAATGCATAACTTGAGTATCCTATACATACTAATATAATTAAAACTATTGTAAATAAAAAATAACTATTTATTATTTTAATATCTGTATTTAAAAAACTTATTATTTTTTTCACTATATCACAACCTTATTTTATTAACTATTAACTTTATAAGGTTATTATATAATACATCCCCCCCATGTCAATAATTTTCTTTACACTTTTCAACAATTCAAATTTATAGTAAAATAAATATTGAAAGGAATTGATTAATATGGAAAAACCACTTGCACTTAAACTAGCTCCAAAATCTTTAAAAGATGTTATCGGACAAGAACATTTAATTGGTAAAGATAAAATTATTTCAAATATGGTTAAAAACAAAAAAATATTCTCAATGATATTATATGGAGAACCTGGTATTGGTAAAACAAGTATAGCAAACGCCATTGTAAATGATTTAGGTTTTAAATATCGTTTTTTAAATGCTGTTAACAGTAATAAGAAAGATTTTGAAATAGTTGTAGAAGAAGCTAAAATGTATGATGGAATAATTTTAATCATGGATGAAATACATAGACTTAATAAAGATAAACAAGATTTACTTCTTCCATGTCTTGAAAGTGGTTTAATTACTTTAATTGGTATGACAACAGCAAATCCATATCATAAAATTAATCCCGCGATTAGAAGCAGATGTCAAATATTTAAACTTAATCCTCTTAATGAAGAAGATATTTTAAAAGGTCTTAAAAAAGCTTGTAAATATGAAGATATAAAAGATATAAAAATAGATAATAATACTTTAAAATATATTTCTAGTTTAGCTAAAAATGATTTAAGATATGCTTATAATTTACTTGAAGTTTCATACTTTTTTAATAAAGATCATATTGTAACTATAGATACGATTAAAAGTATAAATTCAAAAGAAGTATTTGTAAGTGGTGCTGATACTTCTAATCATTATGATAATTTAAGTGCCTTACAAAAATCAATTCGTGGAAGTGATGTTAATGCTTCTTTACACTATCTTGCAAGACTTATAATATCTGAAGATATTGATAGTATTTTTAGAAGACTTTCTGTTATTTGTTATGAAGATATTGGTCTTGCAAACCCTAGCTTAGGTCCTAAACTTGAAGCATGTATTAGTTTAAGTGAAAGAGTTGGACTTCCTGAATGTCAAATAATTCTTTCTAATATTGTTATTGAAATGAGTTTATCTCCAAAATCAAATACAGCATATCTTGCTATTGATAAAGCTATAAACGATTTAAAAACAAAAGATGTTGGAGAAATGCCAGATTATTTAAAAAGCCCTTACATTGGATATTTATATCCACATAATTATAAATCATCACTTGTAAAACAAGAATACTTACCTAGTAATTTAGTAGGAGTTAAATATTATATTCCAAAAACATCTTCTAAATATGAAACTTCTTTAAAAGAAGTTTATGAAAAAATAGAAAAATATAAGGAGAATAATTAATGAAAAAAGATTCATTTATTTATAATTTTTTAATTATTTTATTAATGCAAATATTCTTTAATATCTTTATCTTTCATGAATGTAGTTTAATATTTATATTATTTTGTTTAACATCAAGTATTATTTCTTCATGCATTATTACTATTTTATCAAGACTTACAAATAATATAACAATTAATAAAATACTTAATATAATTCTACTTCTACCTTTTATTATAATTATAATAGGTCAAGAAGTTCATTATGAATTTTATAGTTCTTTCTTTTCATTTCTTTCAATGTTAAGTGGTGCTAAACAAGTAATGGGATTTTTTAATACAATATTTGCTTGTATTATAAATAATGCTTTTTATATAATTGTTTTATTACTTCCTTTTATTTTATTTATTATCTTTAATAAAAAAATTAATTTTGAAAAATTAAAATTAAAAACTATTTTATATTATATAGGTTCAATTATAATAAGTTTTACCTTAGCTTTATTTATAATAAATAGTGATAAAAATAGTAAAGATATTTATTCAAAATATAATTTATATAATAATGTTTATTATCCAACTTACTCTGCTAAAACATTTGGAATAATTAAAACATTTAGTTTAGATATATATAGATATTTTATAAATTTTGAAGATAAAATAATAACTAATGATGTTTTTAATGAAATAAATAATGATAACAATTATAATGTTACTAATATTAATTTTGATGATTTAATTAATAATGAAAAAGATTATGATATTATAAAAATGCATGAATATTTTAAAAACAAAGAACCTTCTTTAAAAAATAAATATACGGGTATTTTTAAAGATAAAAATCTTATCTTTATAACAGGAGAATCTGTTAATATTAATGCAATAAAAAAAGATATTACCCCTACTTTATACATGCTTACACATAATGGTTTTGTTTTTAATAACTTTTATACTCCTATTTATTATGCTAGTACTAGTGATGGCGAATATACAAATCTTACAGGACTTCTTCCTACTGAAGGAACATGGAGTATGATAAAATCAAGTAATAATAATATGAAATATTCTCTTCCTGCAATGTTTAAAACAAATGATTATAAAACATATGCTTATCATAATAATACTTATAATTTTTATAATAGAGATATTACTTATCCTAATTTAGGATTTGAAAAATATACAGCATGTGGAAATGGTCTTGAAAAGAAAATAAACTGTAATATTTGGCCTGAAAGTGATTTAGAAATGCTTAATGAAACTTATAATGATTATAAAAATGATGATAAGTTTTTAGCATATTATATGACTGTTAGTACCCATTTAAACTATAAAACAACAAATAATGATATTGTTAAGAAAAATATAAATTTAGTAAAAGATTTAGATTATAGTTCTAATGTTTTAGGTTTTATATCAACTCATATTGAACTTGATAAAGCTTTAGAAAATTTAATAAAAAACTTAAAAAAAGATAATTTGCTTGATGATACCGTTATTGTTTTACTAGCAGATCATTTTCCATATGGTTTAAGTAAAAATGAATTAGAAGAATTAAATAAAGATATAAAATATGATGATAGTCTTATTCATAAAAACTTTTTAGTTATTTATAATTCTACTTTAAAAAAACCAATTATTATAGATAATTATTCATCAAATATAGATGTCTTACCTACATTATATAATTTATTTGGCTTTAATTATGATTCAAGATTATTAACGGGATGTGATATTTTATCAAATAATGATGGTATTGTTATTTTTAATGACAGAAGTTTTATTACTAAAAATATTAAATATAATGCATTAAATAATAAATTTAATGATAAAAAAAATCTTGTATATGAAAAGTATTTATATTCAAGGCTTATATTAGAAAAGGATTACTATAAATATATCAAGTAATCCTTATTTTATTATATCTTTAATTACATAACTAGTTATTAAAAGTCCTGCACTACTTGGAACAAAAGAAGTTGAACCAATTGTTTTAGAATTTACTTTTATAGGCATTTCTTTAGAACAACAACAAAGAATTTTACCTTTTATCTTTTCTTTGTTTACCCAGGTTCTAAGACTTTTAGCTAAAGGATCATAACTAGTTTTTCTTATATCTATTATTTCTAATTTAGAAGGATCTAATTTATTACCTGTACCACAACAAGTAATAAACTTTATCTTTCTTTTTAAACATTCTTTTATAATTAATTTTTTAGTATTAGTAGAATCTTCAGCATCAATTAAATAATCTATATTTTCTTTAAATAATTCTAAATAATTATCCTCATTTATAAACTTTGATATTTTCTTTATTTTAACATTTTTATTAATCATTAATATTCTTTTTTCGATTTCATCTGTTTTTAATTTTCCGATATTATCTAAATTAGTCATAAGTTGTCTATTTAAATTAGAAATATCTATTTTATCAAAATCTACAATTGTAATATTTTCAATACCACTTCTAATTAAACTTTCTACAACATAACTTCCTACTCCCCCTAAACCTATTACTAAAATATGTTTAGTTTTTATTTTATTTAAATTTTCTTTACCTATTAAAAGTTCTAATCTTTCAAACATATAAACCTCTTTCTAATCTAAAATAAAATCACATAAAATATAGTTTTCAACAAATAAATATTTTTTAGGAATATAAAAATAATACTTATTTTCATTTAATTTACTTACATCAAATACATCTTTTATATTTATATTATATTTTTTATAAAAATTTTTTTTAGATATTCCTTTTATCTTTCTTAAATTTAAAATCATTTCATATTCCATATTTCTTTTATTATCTATTTTTTCTTTTATATATCTATAATTACCATTTATATATGAATTAAGACTTCTTGTATTAGTATATCTAATATTATCTACAAAACCACTTGATCCTAGACCAAAGCCATAATAATTATCATTATTCCAATAACATAAATTATGTTTAGACATATAACCTTTTTTACTAAAATTACTTATTTCATAATGAATATAATTATTCTTTTTTAATGTTTTTCTAATGTAATCATACATTTTCCTATTTAAATCATCATCTATTTCTTTATATTTTTTTGTTTTAAGAATTGTATTATCTTCAAGTATTAATGAATATAATGATATATGATTTACATCTAAATTTATAAAGCTATCTACTTCTTCTTGTAATTCTTTTAATGTTTCATTATTAATACCATATATTAAATCTATATTTATATTATTAAAATATTTTTTTACTAAATTTATTTTATCTGTAATTTCTTTTTTATTTAAATATTTTCTATTCATAAACTCTATATATTTTTTATTAAATGATTGAAGTCCTATACTTATACGATTAACTTTATTTTCTTTTAAAAATATTAATAATTTTTCATTAATGTCTTCAATATTACATTCAAAAGTAAATTCATAAGTTTTATTAAGTTTAAATATACTTATTATTTTAAATAACTTTTTTAAAGATATTTCATCTAAACAAGATGGTGTCCCTCCCCCAATGTAAAGAGTATTTAATAAATCATTTTTATAATATAAATTTATTTCTTTTTCTAAAGACAATAAATATTTATCTATAAAATCTTTATTATAATACATTTTACAAAAATCACAGTAACTACAAATATTTTTACAAAAAGGTATATGTATATAACAACTTTTTATCATTATTTATGCCTTTTATTAAATTCAAATAATGATTTTATCATTGATAGATCATTATCTGTTACATATTTTGTTAAAATATCATATAAAGTAGATTTAGGAATACTATATTTTTCTGCAAACTCTCTTAAAGACATTATTTCTTCTTTATTGTTATTATTAAAAGCTTTAGTAAATTCATTACATAAATATTCAATTTCTTCTTGGGTATAAGAAGAATGTTTTTTACCAGTTTGTCCTCCCTTAATATTTCTTAATTTAGATGTTTCATCTATTTTTATTCTTACTTTTTCATATAGTTTTTTATCTATTTCAGGTAATAATGTATTTATATGATTTTGTAAAGTTCGTTTTGATATATTTAATTCATCTGATATTTCTTCAAGTGTTTTATTTTTACTATATAAAATATATTCTGCTTCATATTTAATTTTTTCTTCCATATTAATCATCCACCTTTAAAATACTTAAGAAAGCATCACTTGGAAGTTCAACACTTCCTATTGTTTTCATTTTCTTTTTACCTTCTTTTTGCTTTTCAAGAAGTTTTCTTTTTCTTGAAACATCCCCTCCATAACATTTAGCAAGAACATCTTTTCGCATTTGTTTAACTGTTTCTCTTGCTATAATTTTTGAGCCGATTGCAGCTTGAATTGGAACTTCAAATAACTGTCTTGGAATTATTTCTTTTAAATTTTCACATATAATTTTACCTCTATTATAACTAAAATCTTTATGCGTAATAATACTTAAAGCATCAACAAGTTCACCATTTAGTAAAATATCAACTTTTACTAAATCACTTGTTTTATATCCAATAACTTCATAATCAAAAGAAGCATATCCTTTAGTAGCACTTTTTAATTTATTAAAAAAGTCATAAACAATTTCTGCAAGAGGAAGTTCATAATGAATATTAACTCTTGTTTTATCTATATAATCTAATCCTTTATATATTCCTCTTTTATTTTGACATAATTCCATTACTTGGCCTATATAAGTACTTGGTGTAAAAATAGATGCTTTAATGAATGGCTCTTTTATTTCTTTTATTAATGTTTTATCTGGTAATTTACTTGGACTATCAATCATTTCAGTTTTACCATTATTTAAAATAACTTCATAAATAACACTTGGAGATGTTGCAATTATATCTATTTTAAATTCTCTTTCTATTCTTTCTTTTATTATATCTAAATGAAGAAGGCCTAAAAAACCACATCTAAAACCAAAGCCTAAAGCTTTTGATGTTTCAGGAGTATATTCTAAAGAAGCATCACTTAATTTTAATTTTTCTAAAGCTTCCTTTAAATCATCATACTTTTTAGAATCAATTGGATATATACCACAGTAAACAAATGGTTTTATTTCTTTATATCCTTTTAACGCTTCAGCACATGGATCTTTTTGTAAAGTTATCGTATCTCCTACTCTTACATCACTAATACTTTTAATACTAGCAGTAATAAATCCTACTTCTCCTTCAGTTAAAATATCACACATTTTTTCTTTAGGAGTATGAATACCAACATTTACTACTTCATAACTAGCATTTGTTTTCAACATTTTAATTGTATCACCCTTTTTTAAAGTTCCAGAAAATATTCTTACTGCAAGAACAACTCCTAAATAAGGGTCAAAATGAGAGTCAAAAATTAATGCTTGTAATTTATCTGTTTCATTTTTTCTAGGACATGGTACAACCTCAATAACTTTTTCTACTAATTCTTTTATACCTATTCCTTCTTTAGCACTGCATAAAATAATATCATCTTCATTAAAACCTAAAGTATCTATTATTTCTTTTTTTACTCTATCAACTTCTGCATTTGGTAAGTCAATTTTATTAATAATAGGTATTATTGTTAAATCATTATCCATAGCAAGATAAAGGTTAGCAAAAGTTTGAGCTTCAATACCTTGTGTTGCATCAACAACTAAAATTGCTCCTTCACATGCTGCTAAAGAACGTGATACTTCATAAGTAAAATCAACATGTCCTGGAGTATCAATTAAATTAAGTAAATAATCTTCCCCTTTATAATTATAATTTAAACTAACAGCATTAAGTTTAATTGTTATTCCACGCTCTCTTTCAAGTTCCATTGAATCTAAAAGTTGACTTTTCATATCTCTTTTTTCTACTGCATTTGTAAGTTCTAAAATACGATCAGCAATTGTAGATTTACCATGGTCTATATGTGCAATAATTGAAAAATTTCTTATGTTTTCTCTTTTCATATCTAAATCACCTTTTCCATCTTTTATTATTTTATCATAAAATTTCTTATTATGCTTGTTTTTCTTTAAATTTACCTTTATAATTTATACTAGGAGGACAAAAGTATGAAAAGGGAAAAGAATTTTTATTATTTTTTAACAATGATTATATTTATTATTTGTTTTACAACATCAATTATTCTTGCATGTAGAACAATTAAAGTTGGTAAATTAGCTGTTACAGCAAGTATTTTATTTTATCCAATGACTTATTTTATTGCAACACTATTTGCAGAAAGGTATGGCAAAGAAAAAACATTTATGATGTTTAATTATGCTGTATTTGCCCTTATCTTCATGGCAATAATGCTTACAATTACATCTTGTATTCCTATATATGGAGCATATGACGGATTAGATAAAATCTTTAATATTGATTTTAAATTAATTTTTGCATCAATTCTTGCTTTCTATGCTTCACAATTTTTAAATTTAAAAATATATTATTATCTTGAAGGATATAAAGGATTTAAATTTTTAATTTCAGGTGTAATTGCTATAACAATAGATTCATTCTTATTTATAATGCTATCTAATATTGGTGTATTATCTCTTGGAGATAGTTTTGTAAAATTCATAAATCAATTTATCATGGGTATAGTTATGGTTATATTCTACACTTTATGTTTTACATATTTAGTAGATTCCGTTATAAAAAGCAATAAAAAAGAATTAGAATTAGAAATAGAAAAACCTAAAGTAAAGAAAACTACTTCTAAAAAAAGAACAACAAAAAAGGAAACAAAATAATGTTTCCTTTTTTTATTTTATAAATTCAGTTACATTAAACTATATTTGTTTTTCTAAACTTTCTTCTAAGCTATATTTACAACCACAGTAATGTTGTCGATATAAATTATATTTTTTTGAATATTCAATTGATTTTTTATATCCATCTTTTTTCTTAAAATCGGCGTATAGATATTTAACATTATATTTTTTCTCTAATGTTTTCCCTAAATCATTTAAAATAACACTATTTTTATAAGGACTAACAGAAAGAGTTGTTGTAAAATAATCAAAATTATTTCTTTTAGCAAGTTTTGCTGTTTTTTCTAATCTTAAATTAAAACATTTTGTACATCTTATCCCACCTTCAGGAAAGTTTTCATATCCTTTAGCTACTTTATCAAATTCTTCATTTTCATAATCACATTCAAGTATTTTTATTTCATTATTAAACATTTCTTTAATTATTCTTTTTTGTTCACTATATCTTTTATCATATTCTTCTTTAGGATATATATTAGGATTATAGTAAACTATTGTTATATCAAAGTAATCTTTTAAATAATTTAAAACATAACTACTACAAGGTCCACAGCAAGAATGAATAAGTAGTGTTTTTTTACTATCTAACGATTTTAAAGTTTCTTCTAAAACTAAATCATAATTAATTTTCATAAGTTTTATCTAAATACTCCACAACATTTGATAATTTTATACCATGTGATGCTTTAAGAAGAATTGTATCGCCTTTTTTTATAATGTTATCTATATTTTTAATAACATCTTCATATGTATTAAAAACATAAATATTATCTTTATTAAAGTTATTTTTTATAACTTCATCATAAGTGTATTTTATTGAATTCCCTACAAGAATTAATATATCAGTATTACCTATTATACTTTTACCAATATTTTTATGTATTTCTTCTTCATAACTACCAGTTTCAAGAACATCACCAAGTATTGCCACTTTTCTTGTTTTAAAAGTACTTAAAACATTTAATGCTGATTTAATTGAATCTAAACTAGCATTATAACAATCATTTATAATTGTTATATCTTTTTTATTTATAATAGTTAATCTACCTTCAGTAAATGAAACACTTTCTAAACCTTTTTTTATTTCCTCATAAGTTAAATTATAAAGATTTCCTATAAGTATAGCAGACATAGCATTATAAATATTATGTTTTGCTATACTTGGAATTGTATAATCATATACTTTATTTTTAAAATTAACTTTAAAATTAATTTTACCATTTACTATTTCATAAGAAACACAATAAATTGTATTATCTTTATCAAAACCATAAGTTAATAAATTGTATGGAAGCTTTTTATCTTTTAATGTTTTTAAAAAATTATCATCACCATTTACTATTAGGGTATTTTCTTTATTAAAGTCTTTTGCTATTTCCATTTTAGCATGAAAAATACCTTCTTGATTTTTAAAATTTGCAATATGACTTAATCCTATATTAGATATAACTGCGTGTTTTAATGGTGCGATAGTTTTAAAATAAGAAATATCACCTTTTTTATCAATTCCCATTTCAATAACAGCTTTTTCATAAGAATAATCTAAATTAAATAAAGTTTTAGGAATACCTATTTCATTATTATAATTAAGTTCATTTTTAAGTGTTTTATATTTTTCATTTAAAACACTATAAATTATATCTCTTGTTGATGTTTTACCCACACTTCCTGTTACTCCGATTAAGTCTACATTAAATTTATCTAAATAAAATCTAGCAAGACTTCCTAATGCTAATAATGTATCATTAACTTCAATCAAAGATATATCTTTTTTATAAAATTCATGATTTTTATCTATTATAAATATTCTACATCCATTATTATAAGCATCTTCTAAAAAAGCATGTCCATCATATTTTTCTCCTTTTATAGGAATAAATAATGTATTTTCTTTTATATCTTTACTTGATGTTGATATATATTCAACTTCTTTATTATTATTTAATAAAAGCTTTCCTTTGGTTGCTTTTACTATTTCATCTAAACTTAATTTTAACATAATTTCCCCCTTATACATTAACAGTATTTTTTGTTAATTCTTCAGCTACTTTTACATCCGATTTATAATAAACATACTCCCCATTAACAATTTGATATGTTTCATCTCCCTTACCAATAACAGCAATAACATCATCATTAGAAGCATCATCATAAGCTTTTTTAATGGCAAGTTCTCTATCTTCAATTACTTCATATGGTTTATTGAATGGCTTTATATATGAAATTATTTCATCACATATATCACTAATTTTTTTAGTTTGTGGATCATCTGCAGTTAAATAAATATAATCAGCATACATACCTGCCAAAATACCTAAATCTTTTCTTCTATTAACCCCTTTATCACCACTGCATCCAAATACAAGTCTTATCTTTGAATTAGGATAATCCTTCTTTAAAGCTTTCATTAAAGCATCAACACTTATCTTATTATGAGCATAATCTACGATTAGCGTACACTTTCCTTTATATATACTCATTCTTCCAATAACTTCTGTTTTTAAAAGTCCTTTTAAAATACTTTCATAACTAATATTTAAAATAGAACAAATACCTATTACTAAACAAGCATTAATACAATTAAATTCTCCTGCAATAGTTATTTTATAATCTCTTGTTACATTATTTATATTATCAGTTACACTAAAAATTGTTCCTGTTTCATCTTTTCTAATATTAGAATAATAAAAATCACAAGAAGAATCATCACCAAAAGTATAAATTTCTTTATCTTTTAATTCATAGGCAAATCTATCATACATTTCAATATTTTTATATAAAAATACTTTTTTACATTGTTTCAAAAAGCCTAATTTACAATTAAAATATTCTTCAAAATCCTTATGTTCTAATGGTGAAACATGGTCATAACTAATATTAGTTATACCCCCTATATCAAAATTAAGGCCATAAATTCTATCTAATTTCTTAGCTTGAGATGATACTTCAAATGTTAAATATGGAATATTTTCATTTTTACAATCTCTTATTATTTTATATAAATCTACTATTTCAGGTGTTGTATTATGACTTGCTCCATATGTTTTACCTGTAAAATGATCTATTGTAGTCCAAAATCCTGTTTTTTGTTTTGCTTCATAATCTAAAATATTATGTAAAAAACTAACTGCAGTTGTTTTTCCTTTAGTACCTGTTATGCCTAAAAGAGTTAATTTAGAATTTTTATCATCATATACAAGTTCACTAGCTATTGCCATTGCTTTTAATTCATCTTTTACAATAACTTTAGGAATATCAATATTTAAATCTTCTTTAGAAATATATGCTAAAACACCTTCATTTATTGATGATGTTAAATATTCTTTTTTAAAATTTAATCCTTTAACAACAAAGATACAATTTTTATCAATTTTTCTTGAATCATAACATACATTTTCGATTTCTATATCTAAATTTCCTTCATAACTTACAAGTAAACCTTGTTCTTTTAATTTTTCTATTATTTTTACTAACTTCATAAAAATTTCTCCTTAATATATAAATACATTATATCACATTTTTTATAAAAGAAAAAAGAGCAATTATGCTCTTGATACATATTTTCCATCTTTTGTTGATACAATTACTTTTTCGCCTTCATTTACAAATAAAGGAATTCTTATAACCATACCAGTTTCAAGTGTTGCATCTTTCATTGCACTACTTTGTGTATTACCTTTTACTCCAGGTTCTGTTTTAACAACTTCCATTTCTATTTTATCAGGAAGATAAAGTCCTAGCATTTCACCTTCATAAAAAGCAATATCTACATCTAAGTTTTCTTTTAGAAATTTAGTATCATCACCAAGAACTTTAGCGTTTAATTCAACTTGAGAATAGTCATTCATATTCATGAATACATAATCATCACCATTTGCATATAAAAATTGCATTGGTTTTTTCTCAATTCTTGCTAATTCTACTTTAGTTGCAGAGTTAAATGTTATTTCAATTGTAGCACCTGTTCTTAAATTTTTTAATTTTGTTCTAACAAATGCTGCCCCTTTCCCAGGCTTAACATGTTGGAATTCAATAACCATAAATAAATTGCCTTCATATTTAATAGTCATTCCAGTTTTAAAATCATTTACATTAATCATATTATCAAATCCTTTTTAATTATTATTTTTCTTCTTTATGAGCTGTATGCTTTTTACATTTTGGGCAATATTTGTTTAATTCTAAACGATCAGTAGTCTTTTTTACATTTTTTTCTGTACGATAATTTTGTGATTTACATTCAGTACATGTAAGTGTTTTTCTTTGTCTATTTTCTAATTTTGCCATAAATTTCACCTCTTAAACTTTCTTTAATATTTGACAATTAAGTCAATTGCTCTTTAAATTATACATTATATTTGAATAAAATTCAACAAATTTTATATTATTTTTTTACTAATTTCCTTATTTTAGATGTTTTTCTAGCATAATTACACATTTTATTACAATATATCATAAATTTAATATGTGAAGATTGTTTATCACTTATTATTATAAATATAATTTTTAAAATTATTTTCTAATTTATTATCTATAATATCATCATATAAATTATGATTTGGATAAAAGTTAGAAAGAATTATTTTAGATAAAACACCCTCTTCTTCAAGAATGCTTGGAAAAAGTTCGCGACATAACTTCATCATATTTTCACCATATTTTTTCTTTATTATTTCTAAATCTTTATTTAACATAACTACTACCTTTTTAATACCTTTATATTTTTATCTAATTCTTCTTTTATTTTTATATTAACATCATACCCTATTCCTAGTAAAGAAGGCATAATAACATGTTTTAAATTTTCATCATATCTTAATAAACAATCTCCTACTTCTTGAAGACATGGAGCATTAAAAACTTCAAGTTTTTCATTCATAAGAAAAGATGCATCGCCTATTTTTTCTAATAAGGGTAAATTTAACACTTTTATTTCTTTATTATTTTGTAAAAAATCAAATCCTGCGACTTTTAAAGATGAAAAATTAACTTCTTCTAAAACCTCATTCCAAGTCATAAATACATGTCCTGCTTTTACAAGTAATGGTAAACTTAAACTCTTTAAACTACAATTATTGTTTAAAAATCTATTTCCTATAACTTCAACAATAGGTAAATTTATTTGTTTTATACATCTATTTTTACATATAAAATCATCACCTATTTTAGAAACATTAGGTAAGTTTACTTCTTTTAAATACTTATTTTGTTCTAAAAATTTATCTTTAATTTCTATTAAATCATTACTATATAAACCTATTAAATTATTAAGTTTATTAAGTATCATAACTGTTTTATTATTATTTTCGTGAAGTAAATTAATTACTTTAAAATCATTATGTTTTGTAACTTCAATCTTTTCTATTTTGGAAAAAGAGTTTGCAAAATTATCAAAAATTCTTATATCATAATTATTAATTTCTTTATTTACTAAATCTAGTATAAAATAATCCATAACAATATATTTTTCACTTGCTAAATGTTTTACATTATAAGTATCAATTATTATATTATTAGGACAATAATAAATATTATTTATTTCATAATTATATTTATAATATTTTCCATCATTTGCTCTTACATAACCTGGAATTTCCAAATAATAAGAACTAACTTTTTGCTCTATTCCATAATATTTTTCAAAAGCATAAGTTAAACCTTCTTTAATATTATCTAAGTTATTAGAAAAAGTTGCATCAGGATTAACAACTCTATGATTATATCGGTTTTTAATAGATAAAGTATTTGTTCCATCTTTTGTAAACTGAATACTTATAACAGAAGTTCCATATAAATCCTGTCTTTTAGGATCTTTAAAGTCTTCTCTTTTAATATCAAGAACATCTTTTTTAACAGCAAAGAAAACTCTACATGAATTAAGTCTATTGCTTCTAAAAGTACATAAACTTTCTCCTTTTTTGTAATATTTTTTATATTCTTGTATTTCTTCTTCTGTTAAACATTCTTTTAAAATATAACCTTTTTCATCAAGTAATTCTTCTGGGGTTTTATCTGTTTTAAATATATTCTTTTTAAAATTTGCTAAACTATATATAAAGTTTTTAAAATCTTCAAGTAAATTTTGCTCCTCTAAATCATCATATAAAGTGTGACTTGGATAAAAATTTGAAAGTAAAATACTTGACAGTCTTCCTTCTTCTTCAAGAATACTTGAAAAAAAACTTCGGCATAACTTCATCATATTTTCACCATATTTTTTCTTTATTATTTCTAAATCCTTATTTAACATATCATTCACCCTTTTGTGCTCGATATTATAGCATATTTTGTATATTTTTTCAACTTGTTATACATAATATTTATAAGGAGGACGTTTTATGTATAAAAAAATTATTTTATCTTCTTTTATTATTTTTATTTTGAGTACTTTATTTCATTCATTATATAACTACTTACCATGTTTTTTAACAAGCATTATTGTTCCTGTTAATGAATCTATCTTTGAACATATGAAAATGATTTTCACTTCTTATATGTTTTATTTACTTATAAAAATATTATTTAATAAAAAACATGAAAATAACTTAGTATCTTCTTTCGTTATTACAAGTTTATTTAATATTATTATCTTTTTAATTATTTATATTCCTATATATTTATTAATTGGAGAAAAACTTGTTGTTACTTTAATACTTTATTTTATAACAATTCTTATATCTAATTATTTAATGTATAAAATACAGAACAAAAAAATTAATAGCAAAATTAATAAATATTCGGTTTATATTATACCTTTAGTATATATAGTATTTACATTACTTACTTATTTTCCTTTAAAAAATATGCTGTTTTTAGATCCTACGACTAATACTTATGGCATAATTAAAACTCATTATATAGAATAACTATAGTAATATTAAAAAACATAAAAAAATACTTTAAATTTTATTTTTAAAGCATTTTATATTAAGGATTTTCTTGTATACACATCAATATCTTTATCAATATAGATATTAACCTCACATGGATCTATTACTTTTATAAAGCCTAGACCATTTATACATATATCTTCCCTTATACCTACCTTTATTTTCTTTATGTGTTTATCTTTTAATTCAAGATTTTTCTTTGAACTAATTTTTTTAATATCAATATCATTAGAAATAAATAAAGTAAAACTATTTTTAAAATCATTTAAATAATCAAGTCTAAATAAAGTATCAACAATTAAAGATTCTTTATGTTTTAACTGATATGTTCTTGTTTTTATTTCTTGTTTTGGAATAAGTTTTTTTACCATTTCTTCTTTAACATAATTAAGAACATTACCATTATCTACAAGACCAGGTGTATCTACTAAGGTAAATTTATTTAAATTTATTTCTATTTCATTAAGTGTAGTTGATGGCATTGGCGATATTGTAATACTTGGTTCTTTATCAATTGAGTAATTTTTAATAAGTTTATTTATTAAAGTTGATTTACCTGCATTAGTATTCCCTACAACATATACAAGTGGTTTATTAATTTTAGAATATAATAAATCTAAATTATAGTTTTTATTAGCACTTATTACAATGATATCTTTAAAAATATTATAATTTTTGAAATAACTAATTAATTTTTCATCCTTTATTTTATATGGTAAAACATCTTTTTTGTTTAAAATTAATATTACTTCATTATCTCCCACATATTCTTTAATTTTAGTTATATCTTTAGGAATAACAAGTAAGTCTACAATATATAAAACTAAACATGATTTATTTTTGATATTATTTAATATTTTTACATATTCTAAATTATCTTTTGTAACAAACTCATACTCACCATAATTCTTCATACGAAAACATCTTTTACATAAATCATTTGTTAAAACCGTTGTATATCCTTCGATTAAAGGATTATTATCTTGAAGAATTGCACCACATCCAACACATTTTTTAATCATAATATTTACCTCTTTCAAAGTTATATTTTTTATATAAACTTTTTATTATTCTTTTTTCTATTTTTCTTTTGAATTTTGTATAATTTCCTTCAACATCACTAATTTTATCTATTAAACAAGAAGTAAGTCCTAATTTATTAGAACCATATATATCTGTTAAAAATTGATCTCCAATCATACACATTTTATTATATGAAACATTATATTTTCTTTTTATTTTGTAAAATCCTAAAAAAAATGGCTTACACGCAAATTTTATATACTCTATATTTAAAGTATTACATATATTTTTAATCTTATTAGAATTAGTTGTATTAGATAAAACAACAATTTGAAAAGATTTTTTTAATTCTTTAAATAAATCAATTATTTCTTTATCAAGTATGTTTGTTTCATATGAAATAATAGTATTATCTAAATCATATATTAAAAGCTTTATTCCCTTTTCTTTTAATTTTTTATAATCTATACTTAATATATTTTTTTGATAAATATTTGGATAAAATAAACTCATAATTAAGTTCCTTTCTAATTTAGTACATAATAAAAATATCATAAATTACTTAAAAAGTAAATGTTTATGATATTTTATCAGTTAAAACAAGTACAAGGAGCTATAGGTTCAGATGTATAATAGTTATATGATTTTGTTACTATATTATTTTTTTTGTCCTTTAAAAATATATTAAAATTATAACTTGTATTACGTTTTAAATCAATTCCAAGACAACACCAATAATTATGTATTACATTAGATGATATTGTAACATCATTCCAAGTACAATTATCTTGATTATTATCATTATTTAAAACACAATATTTATCAAGTAAATATGATCCTGGGGTAACTGAAATATTAAAATTATTTTCAAAAATTTCATATCCATCAATTGTAGGTAATACAACTTTACCATCAAGTGCAAAAACATATGGGTTGGTACTTGTTCCATCACCATCCATTATTTGAACATTAGGTTTTAAATATAAAGTTGGCCTTACTGCAAATTTATCAGTTGTGTGCGCATCGTGAATAAGACCTACATCATATTTTTGAAACAAAACAAACTACGAACTCCCCCATTGATTTAATAGCCATTCTTGATCCTGAAAATCATATAACCAGTTTGTTGAATTGCATACACTTATTATATCTGTATCATTGTTTACACCATATAGTTTTCTATTTTCACAATTTAAACCTGCATAGCCATAATCACTAACATACATTAAAGCTAAATCTCCTGTCCAACTATTTGGATTTGTTGAATAATAATATGTACCACTTCCACTTATTTTTCGTTCATATGAATACATATTTGAAACTGTTATTCCAGCACTAGTATACCCACCTAAATAATATTTTGATGAGCCAATCATTTGTTGCGCTACACTTGATATATTATTATAATATGTACCATTTAAATACGTATTTAATGTTGATGGACGAGCCCAATTATTTGAACCCTCAAGTATAGCGGCAGTCATAGTAATTTCATAATTATTACTTTTATTTAAATATTCTACTTTTAACTTGTTTTTAGCATTTAATAACAAATTATCATATATATTATAGTTATAAGCTGATGATATATCATCCCATGCATATGTTCCTATACTTTCATTTCTTATTAATTTTATTCTATTTTCTATTTTTCCTGTTCCATCATCAGTTGGGAATACTCCTATTATTCTCCATGTTTCATTATTAAATGTTACATAATTTTTTGGACTTGCTCCACGATATCTATATTCTGTTATATCTTTATCATTTCCTATTTGAAGTGTTGTATCTTTTGAATGTGTTATGGTATATAGACCACTATTATCTTTATTACCAGTTTGTTTAATAATTTTATCAACACCATAGCTTTCTTCATCACCTTTTAATAAATTATTTAATTCTTCTCTTAAATCTAATATATATTGTTTATCATTTGTATATTCACTTCTTAATATTCCAAGTACTAAAAACATACAAAGTGATAAAAGAAGAATTATTGAATAAATAACTGTTGTTATTGCCATTCCTTTATTATTCATATTACACACACCTTTATCTTATAAATTTATTATACAATAAAAATATAAAAAAAAATAGATATTATTGTAATATATCTATAAATTTTGACAACATATTAATACTATTAGCCATTTTATTTATTTTATCTTCTGAAGTTAATTTATATTCTTTTTTCATTTCTTCTTCAAATTGTTTAAAATAATTTTTATTTCTATTTAAAAACTTATACCAATATGACTTTTCTCTTAAATATTTTATATCATTTGGATTAGACCTTAGTCTATATTGAATTTCTACATTCATTAATCATCAAAATTCTTAAAAATAGGTCTAGGTTCATAAGAAGATTTTTTAGTATCACTTTCTTTTGTTTCACGATTATTAATAAAATCTTGAACGTATCCTATTCCTTTTTGTAAAGAAGAAATTCCTTTTTGTACTTCATTCATATCTAATGATTTAAAAACATTAAACATATCTTTAAAAGAAAATACACCATTTGTTGTTATACCTAAATACTTATTCCATATATCATGAAAAGGCCCATATAAATCATAAAGTTCATAAAACTTTTGCCAAGTCATATCACCATTTCTTACAAAATTAACAAGTTTAGGATTTTCTTTTACAAATTTTTTAAAATTATCCAAAGACATAAAAATCACCTACTAAAATATATGCTTTTAGTAGGTAAATGTTACTTATTTTATAAATTTAACATGTCATCGACTTTTTTTAGTTCATCATCTATTTCTAATAATGATATTTGCGTTGGTTCTTTTATAACAGTTCTTTCTACTTCTTCTTTATCTTCTTCGATTTTTTCTTTAGTAGTTAAATTTTGCATTTCAAATACATCAAGGTATTTTTCTTTAGATATAGTTGTACCAGTTTTATATCTATCAAGAATAGGTAAATCTGTATTTTTTATTTTTTCTATTCTATCATTAAATCTTAGTCCAAATATTGCTTTAGTATTTGTTACAAAGACATTTTTAATATTATATGGATTAGTTTTAACTTCACGGAGGATAAGTAATCCTCTTCTTGCACGAGTTGATTTTTCAAAATCTTCTAATTTAACCCTTTTAGCAGTTTTATTATCTGTAAAGATTGTTACATATTCTAAAGTTTTATCAAATATATTCATTGAAACAACTTCATCATTTTTAAGTGTCATTGATTTTACACCACTTGATTTTATACCAGATGATGGAATTTCACTTTCATCAAACCATAAACTAAAACAAGATGATGTTGATATCATTATATCATTAAAATTATTAAGTTTAGCATCAATTACTTCATCATTATCTTTTAATTTCATACATGAAATTGCTTTAGAATATCTACTAACTTTAAATTCTTTTAATGGTGTTTTTTTAATCATTCCAAGTTTACTTGCTATAACAACCTCTTTATTTATATTAAAATCTGTTACCGGAATAATACTTACTATTTTTTCGTTTTCTTCTAGTTTTATAATATTACTAATATGTTTACCTAATACTTTCCATTTAATATCAGGTATTTCATGTACTGGTAAATATAAATAATTACCTAAATTAGTAAAGATAAGTACTGTATCAATTGTATTAAGTTCATATAATCCTAAAACATAATCATTTTCTTTTAATAAAGGTTCATCATTACTTGAATTATAACTTCTTTTAGAGGTCCTTTTAACATAACCATCTTTAGTAATTAAAACAACAACATCTTCTTTTGTAATCATATCTTCTTCATTTATTTTTATTTCTTCAAGATGATCTTCAATTACTGTTTTTCTAGGAACATCATATTCATCTTTAATAGCCTTTAATTCTTTCTTCATTATATATTTTAAAGCTTCTTCTTCTTTTAATATTTTATTATATGTTTCTATTTTTAAATTTAAATCTTTTAATTCATCTTCAAGTAAAGTAATATCAGTATTAGTTAAACGATATAATTGTAAAGTTACAATAGCTTCAGCTTGTTCTATTGTAAAATCAAACTCTTTAACTAAGTTTTCTTTAGCATCACTCTTATTTTTACTTGCTCTAATTACACGGATAACTTCATCAAGTATACTTATTGCTTTAATTAAGCCTTCCACAATATGAAAACGAAGTTTAGCATGGTCTAAATCAAACTTAGTACGATTAGTAAGTACTTCTTTTAAATGAAGTATATAAGCATCAATTATATCAATTAATGATAAAAGCTTAGGACATCTATTAACTATAGCTATCATATTATAGTTGTATGATGTTTGAAGTTCAGTATTTTTATATAAATAATTTAAAATAAGATCTTTATTAGCTTCTTTTTTAATATCTATTACTATTCTTAGACCTTCTTTATCTGATTCATCCCTTACTTCAAGAAGTCCATCTAATTTTTTATCTATTCTAATTTCATCAATTTTTTTAACAATATTTACTTTTAATACTTCATAAGGTATTTCTGTTACTACTAAAGATATTTTACCTTTACTTTCTTCTTCATGTATTTTAGAACGTACAACAACTTTTCCACGACCTGTTGTAAAAGCATTAATTATCCCTTGCTTATCAAGACATATTCCTCCCGTTGGAAAATCAGGCCCTTTTACTATATCTAAAATTGTTTCTACTCTACAATTAGGACTATCAATTCTTTTTATGCAGGCATCAATTATTTCTCCTAAATTATGTGGAGGAATATTTGTAGCATAACCTGCACTTATTCCTGTTGTTCCATTTACAAGTAAATTAGGAAATTTAGCAGGAAGAACAGTTGGTTCCATAACTGTATCATCAAAGTTTGGAGCAAATTTAACTGTATTTTTTTCAATATCTTTTAAAAGTTCACTTGATATTTTAGATAATCTTGCTTCAGTATAACGGTATGCTGCAGGACTATCACCATCAATTGAACCATTGTTACCATGCATATCAATCATTGGATTTTTAATTTTCCAATCTTGAGATAGTCTTACCATTGCATCATATATACTTGTATCACCATGTGGATGGAAACTACCTATAACATCTCCAACTGTTTTAGCACTTTTACGATAAGGTTTATCATAAGTATTATGACCTATATACATTGCATAAAGTATTCTTCTTTGAACAGGTTTTAATCCATCTCTTACATCAGGTATAGCACGATCTTGAATAATATACTTACTATACCTTCCAAATCTTTCTCCCATTATCTCTTCTAAAGAATAATTATATATTTTTTCTAAAATCTGTTCTGTTGTATTATTTTTCTTCATATCATTACCATCCTTCTTAAGTATCTATATTTATTATAAACTAAATTTATTTTTTTTCAAAGAGAACATGTCAAATTTTTGTAAAATTAAAAGATGAACATTAAAATTCATCTTTTAATTCAAAGTATTGAACTCTGTCAACACTCTGAAAATAAAGGCTATTAAATAACCTTTATTTATCTCTTAATACAGCATTACATTTAGTTGTAACTTCATCAATAATTCTTTTAAATACTTCCATTACTTCATCTTCTTCAAGTGTTCTTGTATTATCACTAAATGTTAATTTATATGCAATTGATTTTTCATCTTCTTTTACATTAGTACCTGTATATACATCAAATACTTCAATATTAGTAAGAAGTCTAGACCCTGCATGCTTTATTACATCATATAATGCTTTTTGTTCTACATCTTTTTTTATTATAAAAGCAACATCTTTTACTATTTCAGGATAAATACTTGCTTCTTTAAACTTTATAGGCTTTACATTCATCATAATATCTTTAAGTGATATTTCACATACATAAATATCATCTTTTTTAATACTTGGATGAACTTTACCTATAATTCCTACTTCTTTTTTATCTACAAGTATTCTTGCTCCAATTTTAGGATGTATATCATTAATACTATCTTTTTCAAAACTATATCTATTTTTAAGACCTACATAATCTAAAATATTTTCTATTATTCCTTTTATTAAATAAAAATCTACTTTTAAACTATTACTATTCCATGAAGTGGTAACTAAATTACCTTTCATTAAAATAGTTAATAGCGTGTCTTCGTTATAATTTTCATCATATACTTTACTTATTTCATAAATACAAATATTATCTTGCTTTCTTGCTTTATTATAATCATATATATTTAATAACGAAGGAATTAAACTTGTTCTTACAACACTTTTATCTATACTCATTGGATTAGGTAAATATATATTTTTAATATCTTTATATTTAAAGCTATCTGCCATTTCTATCGAAGTTAAAGTATATGTTTTTACTTCATTAAGTCCTAAAGTTCTACATCTTTTACTTATATCTTTTCTAAATTTAACATCTTTTTCATAACCACCTTGTTTTATTTCTAATTTAGGAAGAGTTGATTTTAAATTATGATAACCATAAAGTCTACCTATTTCTTCTGCTAAATCATTAACAAATGGATCAATATCTAGTCTTCTGTTAGGAATAGTACAAGTAAATATACCATCTTCTAAAGTATATTTAAAATCTAATCTATCAAGTTCTTTTTCCATATCTGAAGTACTTATATCAATACCTAACATTTTATTAATATCATCTTTTTTAAATGTAACTACTTTTGGTGTTTTATCAATATTATCATACATTACTATACCATCATATATTTTAGCATTAGCATATTTTTCTAATAAGTGACAAGCTCTATTAAGGGCAAGAAGTGTATATTCATAGTTAAGTCCTTTACCAAATCTTACTGAAGCCTCACTTCTTAAATTCAATCTATTAGCAGTATTTCTTATACTTACATTATCAAATATAGCACTTTCAATTAAGATATTTTTTGTAGTATTTTCTACTTCAGTAGCCATACCTCCCATTACTCCCGCGATAGAAATAGGTTTTACACCATCAGTTATAACAATATCATTACTTGTTAATGTTCTTTCTTTATTATCTAAAGTTATAATTTTTTCATTTTCTTTAGCATTTCTTACTTCAATAAATTTACCTATACTATCATAATCATAAAAATGAAGAGGTTGTCCAAATTCTAACATAACATAATTAGAAATATCAACAACATTATTTATACTTCTCATTCCAACGCTTTCAAGACGTTTTTTAATAAAATCTGGGCTTTCTTTTATTTCAACATCTTTAACTAATTTAGTTAAGAAATAAGGACATTTTGAAGTATTTACTGTTAAATTTATTAAATTATTACAAGATTTATCTAAAACTTTATAACTTGTATCAGGAAGAGTAACTTTTTTATTTAAAATTGTACCTATTTCATAAGCAAATCCTATATGATAATAGCAATCATTATTTCTATGTTTATGAACATCAAGTTCATATAATGTATCATCTAATCCTAAATACTTAAGTGGATCTTCTCCTACTACAGCATCACTATTTAATTCACAAATTCCTTTATTATAGTTTTCTTCAGTTTTTTCTTCTATTCCAAGTTCAAATAAAGCACAAATCATTCCATTTGATTCTACGCCTCTTATTTTTCCTTTTTTAATAACATTGTTACCTGGCAAAACACACCCATCTTTAGCTACGATAACTTTAATACCTTGTCTTACATTTTTTGCACCACATACTATTTGTAATGTTTCATTTCCAATATCAACAAGACATATATGTAAATGATCACTATCTGGATGATTTTCACATGTTAAAACTTCTCCAATTACTAAATTATCTATATGTTTAGTAACTACTTTTTCAACATTAATACCTGCTTGTGTTATTTCTGTTGCTAACTTTTTTAAATCTCTATTTTCTATATCAACATAATCTTTAACCCAATTTAAACTAATCATATTAATCCTCCCTTTTATCAAATGGTGATACTTCTCTTAAATCTGTTTGATAGAATGTTCTTATATCATTTATACCATATTTAAGCATTGCAAGACGTTCTGCTCCAAACCCAAATGCAAATCCTGTCCAACTATTTGGATCATAACCACAGTTTTTTAAGACATTTGGATGTACAATTCCTGCTCCTGCTACAGTTATCCAACCTGTATTTTTACATAAAGAACAACCTTTTCCATGACATGCAAAACAACTAATATCAGTTTCTACACTTGGTTCAGTAAACTGATAATAACTTGGTCTAAATCTAGTTTCACAACTCTCTCCAAATAAATGTTTAAATATAACATCCATTGTTCCTTTAAGGTCTGATAAACTTATTTCTTTATCTACTACTAAACCTTCAATTTGCATAAATTGATGTGAATGTGTTGCATCATCATCATCTCTTCTGTAAGTTTTTCCAGGACAAATCATTCTAATAGGTTTTTTCCCTTCATACTTTAACATTGTTCTTGCTTGAACTGGAGATGTTTGACTTCTAAGTAAGATTTCATCATCTTTTATATAAAATGTATCTTGTGCATCCCTTGCAGGATGTCCTTTTGGAATATTTAATAATTCAAAATTAAATTTATCCTCTTCAATTTCAGGACCATCCAAAACATCATAACCCATTGAAATAAATACAGTTTCAATATCTTCAACTAATTTTTCTAAAATATTAGGTGAACCACTTGTTATTTTAGTTCCAGGAAGTGTTATATCTATTTGTTCTTTATTTAACTCTTCATTTAATTTTTCTTCCTCTAAAACTTTTTGTTTTTCCATAAATAAAGTATTAAAATGATTTCTAATATCATTAACCATCATTCCATAACTTTTTTTATCAACTGCTTCTTTTATCCCATTTTGTAAAATAGTAATAATCCCTGTTTTACCTAAATATAAAACCTTAATTTCATTTAAAGATTTTAAATCATTAACATTACTAATTTTATTACTTATTTCATTTTTTATTTCATCAATATTCATAAAAATCCTCCTTCATAAAATAAAAAAGGTAATACCAAAGGACGAATTATTTCGTGGTACCACCTTATTTCATAAGTATAACTTATCTTAAACCTTTAACGCAGGTAACGATAAAGCTAAAGAGTGAATTCATAAGATATTACTTAGAAGTTTACACCAACCACTTCTTCTCTTAAAGTAATACTTCTTATTACTATTTTCTTATTATCGCTTTTTCTTATGTATTGAGTATACTATTAAATTAAGAAAAATTCAAGATGTTTACTTAAGTTTTTTAAATTCCAAGAATATATGGATTACTACTTGTTCCATCTCCACCAGTTATTTTAACATCTGTTTTTAAATATAATGTTGGTCTAACATCAAGATTTAAAATAGCTGTATAATTAGAATTAGTACCAGTATAATTATTAATCATCCCTTCATCACGCAACATATAAACATGCCCTTCATAACTCGAATTTTGTGGTAATAGCCATTCTTTCCATGAGGCAAGAGGATTAGTATTTTTATTATATAACCAATTTGTATCATTACATACTCTTATATCATCGTTTGATGCATTTTTATTATATAATTTTTTTGTTTCACAATTAGCGCTTGCGTATCCATAGTCACTTGCATACATAAGAGCCACTTTTCCAACCCAACTATTTGGATTTGTTCCACGATAATATGTACTCCCACTTATTTTCCTTTCATATTGATATATTTGCTCAACAGTTACTAAATATTCACTTACATAGCCTCCTAAATAATACTTTGATTCAGCCACATAATTTGAATTTGATAAATTATTATAATATGTATTATTTAAATATACATTTAAAGTTGCATTTACCCAATTATTTCTACCGTTATTATCCCATGTTTTCTTTCCTATACTTTGATCTTTTATTAATTTTATTCTATTTTCTATCTTACCTGTTCCATCATCTGTTGGAAAAACACCAATTATTCTCCATGTTTCTCCATTAAATGTTACATAGTTTTTGGGATTTGCTCCCCTATATCTATATTCTATTATACTTTCTGTTGCTCCTATTTGAAGTGTACTATCAGCAGGATGTGTTATGGTGTAAAGTCCACTATTATCTTTATTATCTGTTAATGCTATTAAAGTATCAGTAGCAGGAGGAATAAATGGTGTTTCAACACTTACTTTAAACTTAACATTACCTCCTATAATAGTTTGATGTGTTCCTCCTGCTTCAAATATATTTGTTTTAGGACTTATCCATGATGTTAAGCTATATTCATGTGTTTCTGTTGCATTTGTAAATGTATTAGTACATAATACATAACTATTTTCATATTTATATTTATCTAAATCTGTTATAAAAGATGGTCCATAAACTATATTTTTTGTTTTATTATTTAAATATACTTTACCTTTATCTATATTATTTAAATACTCAATATCCATAGTTAAATATACTATATAATTAATATCTTTATTAGTTGTATTATTTACACTTACTTTAAAATTAAATACATTACCACTTGCAATACCTTCTTCATCTGTTTTTAAAGTATCTCCCGTTACATTAATATTATTAGTTTCTTCATAAGTTAAAGTAAGTGATCCTATATTAATTTGATGCTGTTTATTTCCTCTTAAAACAAGATTATAAGTAGCATAACTTACTCCTACCATTAAACATAATATTAATGTAATATATAAAGTTAATTTTATATTTTTTATTTTCTTATTCTCTTCCATATATCATCCCTCTTAATTATCTACTTATATCTTACAACAAAAAAAAGACTTTGTCTATTAAAATAGGAACAAAGGCTTCATTTTTTTACTATCTTTTTCGTAAACTTTATATGCTACGAGTAATTTATTATTCTTTGTAAATAAAACTATATCTTCATTATATATATTATCTATAATACAACCATTCAATACTTTCTTTTCTAAAATATCATCTACTTCTACTTTTTTATAATTTAAAATACTATTTATATCACAAAACTTATAATTATCATTTTTTATATCTTCAATTGTATAACTTTTTTTTATATCAAAATCATCTATTTTTATTCTTTTTAAACTACTCATACACATTGGTATATTAGTTACTTTACTTAAATCATTAATAAAACTTCTTATATAAAAACCTTTACTTACTTTTATAGTAAAACATAAATAACTATAATTATTTTCACTTTTCATATAAATATCATATATATCATATATAGTAACTTCTTTTTTAGGTAAAATAACTTCTTCATTATTTCTAGCATATTCATATAATCTTTTACCATTTACTTTAACAGCACTGTAAATAGGCACTTCTTGCATATATGTTTTTTCAAAAGATAATAAACTATTAATTAAATAATATTTATTAACAATAATCTCTTTATTACATACTATCTTACCTGTTATATCATAAGTAGTAGTAGATGTTCCTACAAGTACTTCTACTTCATAAGTTTTATCCTCTTTAGGAAACAATTTTTGTATTTTAGTATATTTACCTATTCCTATGACTAATAAGCCTGTTGCTAAAGGATCAAGAGTTCCAAAATGACCTACCTTTTTAGTATTAAATTTCTTACTAATTATATTTACTACATCTCTACTTGTATAATTTTTATCTTTATTTATAAGTAATAACTCATTCATATAAACGCCATCCTTTTATTTTTATTTTAATATAAACTGAACACCTTAGGTGTTCAGTTTATATTATTTCATAATATTATTCTTATTCTTTATCAATAGCTCTTGCCAACATATATCCCCAACAAAGAGCAAATAAACTTGTTGCTACATTAATAAATGTAAATTTAAAATCTGTTAACTGAAGAAGTAATACTACAACTGATGACAAAACAAATCCCATAATAGCAAAATATGTTTTTGTTTCATATTTTTTTATTAAATTAGTAATAAGCTTAGCCATAAATACTATTCCTATTATTACACCTATTCCAAAAGGAACAAGAATTAATAAATTACTTCCTAATTTACTAAAATCTGTTATTGTAGATACTGTATAAATTATCTTATCATAATAACCTAAAACCATTAAAATAAATGAACCACTTATCCCAGGAATTACCATTGCAGAACTTGCTATAAATCCCATAAGTAATAAAAGTAAATAATCTATTATTCCCATATTAGTAAATGATATTTCTATTAAACCTGTTTTTAAAAAATTTAAAGAAATAACAAAGAAAAAAATAACAAAAAATATCAAATAATTTATTTTACTTCCTTTTCCTTTTATTTTTCTCATAATTAATGATACTCCACCAAATATAAGTCCAATAAATAAACATAATGTTTGTGCTTTATAATTAGTTAAAGCATATGTAACAAGTTTACTTGTTGATACAATTGCTACTAAAATACCAAGAATTATAGGTAAAAGTTTTATAAAATTACCTTTTATATCTTTAAAAAAATTCCCAATTGATGAGAGTATAAGTTCATATAATCCCATAGATACTGCCATTGTTCCTCCAGAAACACCTGGAATAACATTAGCTATTCCTAAAATAAAGCCCTTAATAAAATTAATTAATCCAATTTTAACTGGATTATCTTTACTTACAACACCCATCTTATAAATCCTCCATAAACCATAATTTTAATTTATATGTTGTTCTTAAACCCTCATCTACTTTAATAATTTTATAAATAATATTATCATATTTTGTTACTTCAATATTATTACCATTTTGTTTTGTTTTATATGTTTCTTTTTTAACCACATATATTGGATTTTTTTTATTTGTTATATTTTGAAAATTAAAATACCCTAAAATAAACCAAAAAACAAGTAATAATATTATTGTTGAAAAAATAACTCCAAATAATTTTTTCATAATTTCACCTACTTACATTTATAATTTTATCATACATATTTTAAGATGTAAACAAAAGAAAAAAACATGTTTAGAATATACAATAAAAATTAATTTAAGTAAGATAATATAATAAAAAACGTAAGAGTTTTAAACTTTTACGTTTTTATTATAATAACAATTAATCTATTAAATCATTACCAGATGCATCTTTTTTAATATTACCAGTTAATATAAGTATTCCTTCGATTAATCCCCAAATAGCACTAACCCAAGAAAGTAAAAATAAACTAAGTAATGTTATTAAAAGTTGTGCTATTGCTTTACCATTATATCCAAGATAAAAATTATGAACTCCATAACATCCTAAAAATATACCAAGTATTCCAGCCGTTATTTTTGATTTACCATTTACATTATCAATTTTTTTATTTTTTCTTAAATTAACTCCACAATTTAAACATACATCTTGAACATCATTTACTTTTTTACCACAATTAAAACAATAATTCATAAATCCCTCCGACAAATTAATTACATGAAGTACATACATCATCTAATAATTCATTTATATTTTTTCTAAGTTTTTCATTAAATAAATTCTTCTTTTCTTCAGTCCAATATTCACTTGGTACTTTATCACTAATTAATGATGTTTCATTATCATTAAATATTATTTTTCCTTCTTTAACAAAAGTTATATTAGGAACAAATATTCTTTTCTTACCTTCTTCATCATAATTTAAATAATCATTTAAAATACTAACTACTTTTTGGTAAAATTCTGTATTGTTTTTCCTATCTTCTCTTATATTATAATAATATATTTTTTCTATTCCTTCATTTTTTGCAATTTCATTTAATAAAGGAACATATGCCATACACCAAGGACATTCAGGATAACCCAAATATACTATTCCTATTCCATGTTCTAAAATATTTATTATTTCATCTTTAGATCTATAAACAAAAACATTGTCTTTACTAACACTAGTATATTCTTTACTAAACTTTATATTATCGGTATTATTATCTTTCTTTATAAAAACAAAGTAAACAACTAAACTCGCTATCAAAAGTAATAATACCCCCAAAACTATATATTTAATTTTCTTATCCATAATACTTCTTCCTTTCTAATTATTACTTTCTAAGTATAGCACATATTCCCTATTTATTCAATTTATTTACATAAATTAGATTATTTTTAACATAATAAAATTAGGTTAAAAGGATGTGATTATTATGGAAAAAATATATAAAGTTTTAGAAGAAAATATTAATAAAATAAAATATGAATATAAGTATTCTAAAGACTTAACATTTAAATATTTAAAAATAAACAATTTAAATATATCCCTTGTTTATTTAAATACATTAGCTAGTGATGATGCGATTAATAATTATATTTTAAAAAGTTTAAATGACTTAATTAAAACCAAAAAAGAACTTAAATATAAAAATATTTTAACTTATTTTAAGAGTTTTATACCAGGAAGTAATATAAAAGAAGAAGATACTTTTGATAAACTATATGATTTAATTGAAAATGGCTTTACTTGTATATTATTTAATGATGAAAAAAAATATATTGCAGTAGAAACTAAAAAAGACTTATCAAGAGCCATAGATACTCCAAAAACAGAACAAACAATATCAGGCCCAAAAGATTCTTTTACCGAAAATTATAATATTAACATTGGGTTAATAAGAAAAAGGATTAAGTCAAAAGATTTAATTTTGGAAGAATTTACTATTGGTAATTTAACTAATACCAAAGTTGGTATTTTATATATGGATAATATTATTGAAGATGAGCTTTTAAATGAAGTTAGAAAAAAATTAAGTGAAATTGAAATAGATGGTATAATTGACGCTAGTTATATAACAGAAATACTAAGTAGTAAAAATATTGTTTTACCTTTAATAACAGAAACTGAAAGACCTGATTTAGCTACAATGTCACTTCTTGAAGGAAAAGTTTTAATTGCTGTAGATAATTCGCCTTATATGGTAATAATTCCTACCTTCTTTAGTGATTTATTTAGTGCACCAGAAGACTACTACCAAAGAAGTAAAAATGTTACATTTACAAGAATTATAAGAATAACTGCTTTTTTACTTGCTATTTTATTACCAGCCTTTTTTATAGCTATAACAACTTATAATCACGAAACAATACCACTTACATTAATAATTAATTTTGCTGCCCAAAGACAAGGTGTTCCTTTTCCTTCAATAATAGAAGCACTTTTAATGATTTTAATTTTCGAAATATTAAGAGAAAGTGATATTAGAATGCCAAGTTTAGGAGGAAGTGCTATTTCAATTCTTGGAGCAATTGTTCTTGGAGATGCCGCTGTTTCAGCAGGAATTGTATCTCCTATTATGGTAATAGTTGTTGCAACAAGTGCTATGTGTAGCTTAATGTTTTCCCATATTTCAATGGTTAATGCAATTAGATTTTGGCGTATTATTTTTATGTTATTTTCAACTATTTTAGGTTTACCAGGTTTATATTTTTGTATGTTTTTATTTGTTATATATTTATCTAGTTTAAAATCATTTGGAAAACCTTACCTTTATCCATTTGCTCCATTTAACTTTGAAGGAATAAAAGATACTTTACTTAAACAAAATATAAAAGAAATAAAAAAAAGAAATCCTCTTCTTACTGATAAAAATATTACAAGGAGTAAAAATCTATGAAAAAAATAAAAATTATTTTAATTTTAGTTTTAACTATTTTAATAAGTGGTTGTTCTTATAAAGAACTTAATGATTTAGCTATTGCAAGTGCTTTAGGTATTGATTATGAAAATAATGAATATATTATAAGTGCTCAAATAATGGAACTTAAAAAACAAGAAAAAGAAGATACTTCTAGTGCTTTAATTTATTTAGGAAAAGGGAAAACTATTTCTGAAGCATTAAGAAATATTAGTTTAAAATATCCAAATTACTTATATTTAGGACATCTTGAATTAATAATAATAGGAAAAGGAGAAATTAATCATGGAATTAATAACTCACTTGATTATTTTATTAGAACATCTGATGCTAGAAATGATGCTTTAATTTTAGTAAGTACAAAAAATAAAGCTTATGAAATAATAAATCCAAATGAAGAAACTAAAGAAGAATTTCCTGTTAAAGATATTGTAACAACAATTAGAAATAGTAAAGAAAGAAATGGACTTGTTATTGAAAAAAACTATGAAGAATTAATAAATGATTACTTAGAAAGAGGTATTAGTCAAATTTTAACTACTATTGAAAATGAAAAAGATGAAAACGATAATTATAAAGACACCATCCTTTCTAATATTGCTGTTTTTGAAAAAGGAAAATATGTAAAAGATTTAGATAAAGAAAGCGCTATTTCTTATAACTTAATAAACAATAATTTTGATAATGTATCCATTGATATTATATATAACAATAAAGATGTAAGCGTTAGTTTAATTAAGCCTAAATGTAGTTTAGATTTAAAACTAGATAATGATAAAGTAATAGTAAACATTAATATTAATGTTGAAGAAGGAGTTTTAAATATAAATGATAAAAAAACTTTATTAGATAAAAATTTTTTAAAAGATATAGAGAATATAACAAAGAAAAAAGTTGAAAGTTATATAAATAATCTTATAAATTTTAATATAGAAAATAACACCGATGTTCTAGGACTTAAAAATATAATATATAAAAAATATCATAAATCTTATAAAAAGTTTAAAGATAAAAATATATATGAAATAGCAAAAATAAATATAAATACTAATGTTCACTTATATAAGTATGGAAATATATATAAAAGTTTCTCAGGAGGAAGCCATGAATAATAAAGAAAAAATTGGTACAACAGAATTAACCTTTTTAGTAATGTCTATTTGCTTAGCTCTTTTCCCCGCTTTTGGAACAGCAACCGTTATTAATTATGGGAAAAACACCGCTATTATATCCGTTATAATAGGAAGTATAATTGGTCTTATTCCTTTATTTATGATTTTATATATAACAAAATTCACTACCGATAAAAATATTTTAGAAGTGAATGATGAAAAATTTAAAATGTTTGGAAAATTTATAAATATTTTATATTTTATTGGCATCGTCTTTATTGGTTTTTGTATTTCTTGGCAAGTAATAAATTTTACAATAAGTCATCTTTTAACAAGAACTTCTTATTATGTTGTTGGAATAATCCTTTTTTCAGTTATGTCTTATGCTATTGTAAAAGGAAACGAAGTTATTTTAAGAAGTAATTTAATTCTTACTATGCTTGGAAGTGTTCTGTTTATATTTATTTTTATCTTTTTAATACCAAAGATAAAAATAGATAATTTTTTACCAATTATTAACGTTAAAAAAGCCTCTGTTATTAGTACAGCATTAATCGTACCTACTTTTATGGTGTATCCTTTAATATCTATTCTTTGTATAAAAAAAGATGAAGTTAATGATAAAAGCAAATACAATAAATCCATTATAAAAGGCTATACTTTGGTAGTTATTATAATTATTGTATTTATAATTTTTATAATAGGAATATATGGATCTAATATGGCAAGTTTATTTACCTTTCCTGAATACTATATCTTTAAAAAAATAAAAGCGTTTGATTTTATCTCAAGAATAGAAAATATTGCCGCCGCCTTAATTTATATAAGTTTCTTTGGAAATATGGCATCACTTATGAATTTTGCTAAAACTTGTGTAAAAAAAGCTTTAAATCTTAAAAATGTTAGAGTAATAAATTTAGCAACTTATATTTTATCTATACTTGTTCCTATTTTAAGTATAATATTTTTTAAAAAATATCAGCATTTACAAATATTAAAATATTATCCAATAATATCAAGTATTTTACTAATTGCTTTAATAATTAATTTTATTTTACTATTTATAGCAAAGAAAAAAAATAATCTTTATCCTTAGATTATTTTTTTATTCTTTTTAAACTATTTTTAATATCTTTTACTTCACTTTTTGTACTAAAACTATTTATTAATTTTTTAAATGTTTCTAATTCTTCATTAGTTAATTCTTTATAATTATAGATTACACTTAATTCTTCTTTTTTAATATGAGTATAACATTCTGCAACAAGTAAACCTTCTTTATATTCACCATATAAATAAAACGATAAATCATTAGAAGTTAATAAATCAGTTAATATCCTTTTATTATTTATTATTTTTTCTTCACATACTAAATATAAAGGTAATTTTTTATATAATTTTTCATCTTTGTTTTTAACAAATGACTTAAAATCTAAATAAATAGGATAATCATCAATAAATTTTTCTACTATTTTTATTTTATCAAGTGGTATAAATACATATTCCATTAAAATCACCTAGTTAATATAATAATTTTAAAAATACTTTTTGTCAACAATATTTTATTTTACAAAATTCACTTAATTTAATTATTTCTAATTCATTTAAATCTTTTATGTTTATATAAAACTTATTTCCTTTTTTATATGTTTTTTTATTATTATTAAAAATAAAAAAGTCATCACTTTCTAAAAGTATTTTACTATCATAAAGTATATTTATTTTTAAATCGCAAAAATCTGGAAAAAAGTCTAAATCATCTTCTTTAATACATTCAAATATTAATCCATACAAGTCATTTTGATATATTTTTATTTTATAATAACCTGATAACTTTATTTTATAAATTTTTCTTATCCTTATTAATAAATCTTTAATGTTTTCTTCTATATCTTTTCTATTTTTCATATCATAATTTATTAAATATTTATTAACATAAATAATAAAATTATCATTTTTTATATCAACTTTCAAAATAATCACCCTTAAATATCTAATTTATTGTATGAAAAAAGAAACTATAATGTTTCAGTTTCTTCTTTATTTTCATTTAAATTTAATAATTCATCAAGATACTTTAAAACAGGTTCTTTACCTAAAGTTGTTTCACTTGAAAACAAAAATATATTATCCTCTTCTTTTAATTTTAATGTATCAATAATTAATTTTTTATGTTTTTCTCTTTTAGTAGTTGCTATTTTATCTGCTTTTGTAGCAATAATTGTAACAGGCAAATTATAATATTTTAAAAAGTTATACATTAAAATATCATCTTCACTTGGTTTATGTCTTAAATCAACCAGTAAAAAAGTTCTTTTTAAATTTTCTCGTTTTTCTAAGTATTCTTCAATCATTAATCCGAATTTTTTTTGTTCTTTTTTACTTACTGAAGCATAACCATAACCTGGAACATCAACAAAATAAAATAAATCATTTAATAAATAAAAGTTTAAATTTCTTGTTTTTCCTGGAGTGCTTGATGTTCTAGCTAACTTTTTTCTACCTGTTATAGTATTAATAAAACTTGATTTACCAACATTACTTCTACCTACAAGTAAAAATTCAGCTTTTTTGTCTTCTGGATATTGACTTCTTCTAACAGCACTTACAACAAGTTCAGTTGTATTAATCTTCATATACTTCACTTTCCTTTATATATTTTTCACATGCTTTATCTAAATCTTTTATTAAATATTCAACTTCTTCAAATGAAACAAGTCTTGCTCCACTTGCAAGTTTATGCCCTCCACCATTATATTTTTCGGCAATTTTATTAATTTCAGGACCACGAGATCTTATTGATACTCTTATACAACCATTTCTTGTATCTTCTATTGCACTAAGCCATACAAGAAGTTCATCAACATTATTAAATTCATTTATTGCTCCCCCACTTGATGCTGAATCAATATCATATTTACTCATTATTTCATCAGTTATTTTAATATATCCAACACCATTTTCTGTTACTTTCATATTCATTGCCATATAGCCTTTTAATCTAATTTCATTAAGAGGTCTTCTGTAAAGTTTAGCATAAAGTTCTGTTATATCAAAATTATATGTTTTTATAAGATCTCCTATACAATAGAAAGTATCACTTGTTGTATTGTTAAACAAAAATCTTTCTGTATCTGATGCTATGCCTAAAAATATTATTTCTGCAATTTCTTTATTCATTTTAAGTGGTGTATTTTTTATTAAATCATAAACCATTTCTGATGCACTTGATTTTTCTTCATCAATAAGCTCAATATCACAATATTTTTCAATAAATGGATGATGATCTATTTTAATACTGTAAGTATAATTATTAAAATCTCCAAGATCAAGTCTTTTTAAATCTGGTGTATCTACTGAAATTAATAAACAATCATCAAGACCTTCAGGTATTTTATCCATATGTCCTATATAATTAAATCTAACTGTTCCTGTCCCTATTTCATATACTTTTTTATTTGGAAAAGTAAGTTCAATCGTTTTTTTAAGAGCAGTTTGACTTGCCATAGCATCAGGATCAACTTTAATATGCCTTGCTATTACAATGTTTTCATATTTTTTTATTTGTTTATAAATACTTTTATACATTTAATAACACCTAAATTCTATTTTACTAAAAAGTATGTATCTTTAGCAATCATTAATTCTTCATCTGTTGGAATTACCCATACATCAATTTTAGAATCATCATCACTTATTTTAATTTCTTCTCCGCGAGTATTATTATTTTCTTCATTTAATGTAACTCCAAGAACTTTTAAGCCTTCGATTATTTCTTTTCTAGTTTGAATACCATTTTCACCAACACCTGCGGTAAAGATAATTGCATCACATCCACCAAGTTCTACATAATATTTAGCAATGTAATCTATTACTCTTCTTACATACATTTTATTAGCTAAAATACATCTTTCATTTCCCTGTTTTATACCATCTTCAATATCTCTAGCATCACTTGATACACCACTTATTCCTAAAAGACCACTTTCTTTATTTAAAATAATATCAATTTCACTTGATGTTTTTCCTAATGTTTTTTCCATATATGGAATAATCGAAGCATCAATATCTCCAGAACGTGATCCCATAACAAGCCCTGCATTTGGTGTAAATCCCATTGAAGTATTAAGACATTTGCCATTTAATACTGCACTTATACTTCCACCATTTCCAATATGACATGTAATTAATTTAGTATCATTTCTTCCAAGAATTTCATTCATTCGCATAGAAACATATCTATGACTAGTTCCATGAAAACCATATCTTCTTACATCATATTTTGTATACCATTCATATGGAACAGCATATAAAAAGTTTTCTTCAGGCATTGTTTGATGGAATGCTGTATCAAAAACTACTACTCCTTTTGCATTAGGAAGTGTTTCATTTGCAGCTTTTATACCTGTTATAGTCGCAGGATTATGAAGTGGCGCAATTGAAATATATTTTTCTAAATTGTTAATAACTTCTTCATCTGCAAATACTGCTTTATTATATAATGCTCCACCTTGAACTGCACGATGACCTATTCCTTTTATTTCTTCTAAACTAGTAACAACTTTATTTTCTAAAAGTTCACTTACTAAATAATTAAAAGCATCTTTGTGATTTTTTAATTCTACTTCTTTTTTAATCTTTTCTCCATTGTATTTAATTGTATAAAAACTACCTTCTATACCTATTCTTTCAAATACCCCAGAAATTAATAAATTTTCTTCAGGCATTTCATATAATCTAAATTTAAGTGATGAACTACCTGCATTAACTGATAATATTTTCATATAAATTCCTCTTTTCTACATAACTATAATAACATAAAATATGTAAAATTTCCAATAAATATTTATTTAACTTTCTATAAATAATATTTTATAATATAATTAAAGTATAAAAAGGAGGAAATATATGAAAAAAAATAAAATACTTGTAACATTTTTAATTATATTTATTGTAATTTCATTCTTACTTGGAAGTTACATCATTTATAAAGAATACTTTAAAGATAACAAATGTGATGATCCAAAATCAGAAATTAAGGAAAATACTAACTATGTTGTTGATTTAGTAAATGTAAAAAAAGAACTTAAATATGTTGGTTCTTGTAGTATCGAAGGTGGTAAAGGAAACATTGATGTCAAATTACCTAAGATTAATATTGATACTACCAATGCAAAGAAACTTAATAATTTAATTCAAACAGATTATAAAAAAGAATATGAAATCTCATCTAAAGATGAAACTAATATGGCTTATATTGATTCTTCATATAAATATGTCGTTAGAAATAATATTATTTTCTTATATGTTGAATCTACTTTAAATATAGGTTGTGGAAGTGGTAGTGAAACAACTAAAAATTATTATTTTGATATTAAAAATGATAAAATCTTAACAACTGAAGAAGGATTTAAAAAAGCAGGATATTCTTTAGATGATTTAAGAACTGAAGCTTATAAATCATGGAACTATCAATATACATGTGAAAATGGTGAAGTTAAAACTGTTGAAGAAAGTATTTCTCCATGGGATATAACTTTTGATATGTGTGATAAAAATGCATGTGGATGCGGATTAAAAATTATTAATGAAAATCTTTTAATATATTATGTTAAAGAATGTGCTTAAAACTTTAAAAAATGCAAAATTAAATTTGCATTTTTTTATTTGCAAGTAACAACTAATCTTAAATCATCACTTACACAAGTAAGAAGAATAATAACTCTTTCATCACCTCCTTCAAATATAGAATAATCATCTTTTTTAATTATTTTTTTAGAAACAACTTTATACTTATAAGTATAAAATTTACTTCCAATAATTACCTCATCACCTATTTTAAGTTTATTTAAATTTTTAAAAACATAAATATTATTATGACCTGCTAGTAAAGTTATACCTGTTTTACTATCAAGATCTTTTAAATCTTTATATAACCCTACAACATTTTTATTTAAAATATTATCACTTGTGCCTAACATAATAAATTTATTTATATTATATTTATCTATTTTTATATATCCTATATAATTATTATTTTTCATTAATAAATCTTTCTCTTTTATTATTGGTGGTCTTTTATAATTATTTTCTATTTTTGTTGTTATTATATAATTTTTATTATAATTATATTTAAAATAATTATATATTGCTATACTACTTACTATACTTAACATAATTATTAATACTAATTTAATTATCTTTATACTTTTTTTCATATAAACCAATACTTATATTTATTAATATTATAATTATTCCACTTAAATAATTTATATTTATAGATTTACTTGTATTAGGCATTTCTATTTTATTATTTATAACTTCAAAAGTTAAAAGTTCATTATTTAATATCTCAAACTCTATTATTTCATCATTTTTTATATAACCATAAGGAGCTTTTAACTCTTTTAAATAATAACTTCCTGCTTTTATATTCTCTATTTTTATAATTCCTTCGTTATTAGTTGTTTCTTTATAAATTAAATTATCATTGTTATCATATATTCCAAATGTAGCATCTTTTAAAAGATTTAAATTATTAGATTTTTTTATTATTTCAAGATTACCTAATATTCTTTCATTTTCTAAATTAAAATCATATATTTTACCATTTTCTTTTATTTCAAAATAATGTTTTGTATTATCTAATTTATAATACTTAGGACTTTCTTTTTCTACAAAATAATACTTTCCAAGTTCCATATTTTCTATTTTTATAATACCTTTATTATTAGTTGTTTCTTCATATAATAGATTATCATTATTATCATAAATCATAATAACAGCATTACTTAAACTTGTTTTAGTATCTTTATCTATTTTATTAATTATTAAAGTTGGCTTTTTAATATTTTTTAAATTATAAATATAATCTTTACTTTCTTCGATAATAACTTCAAAATCATTAGTAAATATATAATTTTCTTTTCCTTTAGTTTGTTTTATTTTATATTTGCCATATTCTAAAATTTTACTTGTCTTACCATTTTTATTAGTTTTTAATGAAGATATTAAATTATCATTATTATCATAAATATCAAAACAAGCACCTTCTTCACTTACATAATCATAACCACTTCCACCATATAACTTATTTATAATAAGATTACCTTTTATTTTATTATTCTCTATAGTAATAATAGGTTTATTATTTTCTTTTGATATTTCAAAATAATACTTTTTTTCATTTAATTCATATCCTCTTGTAGGAGTTTTTTCTTTTAAATAATAACTTCCATTTTCTAATGTAATTATTTCTTCTTCTTTAGTTATTTCTATATCTTTTATTAAATTATCATTATTATCATATAAAGATATAATACTCCCTATTAATTTATCATTAAATGTTTTTTCATCCTTATCAATTTTTTTTAAAATTAACTCTCCATCATAAATATTCACATTAACATAAGATGTTTTATAATTATTAACATTTCCTCTTGTTATAACATCTTGAACATTATTACTTTTAAGAAGATAAAAATCATTACTTACTTCTTGTTTTTCCAAGATAAGTTTTTCTTTCGTTTTCTCAAGCGCTGTTATTTCTAATTTATTATCTTTTTTAATAACTTTAATATTATTAGTTGGTTTAATATTAAACTTATATAAAACATTATTTGTATCTTCTAAAGTTATTTTATCTCCCACGAAAAGATTTAATTCTTCACTATCAAAACTTGGTAATATAGAATGATTATAAACAAGAGTTAAAAGTTCACTAACTTCGCTAAAATGTAAACTTGCTTTTATTCCTCCATACCTACCTGTTTTAAACGTCCAAGTAACATCAGGTCTTATTGTTCGCCATATTAATACTTGTGTTATTCCATACCATTTTTTTGATGTATGATTATATTTTTCATCTTTATAACCATATCCATAATAAGCAAGTAATTTTATTCTTGTTAATGTGTTTTCATCAATTTTAAGTTTGCTTATAATGTCTTTTTCACTTACTATTTTATTATAACTATTGGCTTTACTTTCATTTAAAAAAGGCATATGTGTTGCAGGATCTATACAATAATAAATATAGTTATTAGCAGTAGATTTTATAATCCATCCATTATAATCAAGACTATTATAAGTTACATCTTTGGCAAATACATCTACCCCACTTAAAGTATATCCATCCATATAAATTTTTCCATCATTTGCAAGTACATTTATATTTATACTAAACAAACTTATTAAAAATATTATTATTTTAAAAATTAATTTTTTCATATTATTTCTCCTTTCAAATTAATTTTGTCTACTAGACTAACACACTAAAAAATGCTTTGCAAACGGCCAAATTTTACTTTTCAAGCACAAAAAAAGACGAATTTTTAAAATTCATCTTAGAGCAATTTTTAAATTTGATACCATGAAATTTATAATATTTTGTCGAAACTGCTATTTTACCCTATTTTTAAATTTTTTATTATTTTTCATAAATTTCATATCTATTTGTAGAATTATAATAAAGTTCACTATATTTTACAAGTTTTTTTATTCCTTCATTTATATTAAAACTATACAATGAATCTTCATTTATAAAATATAAATTATTGTTTACTAATTTTATATTATTAATGTCTTTTATATTAAATAAAACCATTTTGTTATCAAATAATTTATTGTAATATATAAAATTATTATCATCATCTAAATAATAATAGTTATTATCATTTACAAATATTTCCTTATAGGTAAATGGTACATCTATTTTTTCTAAAGAAAAGATAAGTTTATTTTCTTTAAAATCATATAAAGGTCTTTTACTAAGTTCTTCACCATCATAATAGAAAGCTTCCGTTGTACTTATTTTTTCTATTTTATTTTTCTTAGGATTTAATCTATATTGAATTAAATTATCAACATCAAATAAATATAATTTATTATCAAAAATACCATTGTTATAGTAGTCATTAGTTATTTTTTTATCAAGTTTTAATGTTTTTACTCTATTATTTGTCATATTAATTATATAAAAACTACTAAAGTTGTATTTTTCATCATAATTAGGTAAAACATAATATTTTCCAACTTTAATTCCTAATGTATTTACATAAGTATCATTTTTAAATATATCTAACATCTGTTGTTTTTTATTATTAAATGTATAAAAGCCATTATATTTCCATACATATATATATGTATCTTTATTTATATTTTCATAATATGAAATAACATTACCCATATTCTTTTTTACATCATTATTGATCCAAGAAGAATTAAAATATCCTTTTTCTTGTAAATATGCTGTAAAATCAGTTAACTCATCTTTAAAATAATTATAATGATATATATTATTATCTTTAGAACAAATAATGTTATAAAATTTATTATTTTTTAGAATTGGATAAATACATACTAAATCATCTTTTTCATATACTAAAATATCTTTTATTACTTTTTTAGCTTTATAAAATTTATTATCATAAGAGAAAGTTATATTTTTATTTTTATAACTTTCAAAAACTGATCCAAAAGTGTTAGAGTAATATAATTTAGAATAATCTAAATATAAACATAAGTCTTCTTCACATGTTCCAATATATGCAGTATGAAGTAAATCATTATTTTTATCATATCCTGTATAATTCCATGTTTTTGTTTCACTACCTTTAGTATAAGTTATCTTATTACCTCCGATAGCATCTAAGAATCCTTCAGTTTTATTATTATTTATATTTTCTATTTTAAATGTAGAACTTCCATCTGATAAAATCAAATTATATGAAGCAACTTTTGATGTTTGACCTGTAAGTTTCATAATAAGTAAGTTATTATGCATTAATTTATTTTCAGTTTTAAGTATATTATAACTCATTTCAAGAGGACTAATACCATTAAATACTTTTTCATTTACTAAAGCATAACTACTTTCATAAGTATCACTTTCAATAAGTTTTACATTAACATGTATTTTATAATTATCAGCATTATTTAAATTATTAATCTTTGCACATTTATAAGCTGAAGCATTATATGCTCTTAAAGGTTTAGGGCAAGTAACACTTTCACTAGGATTAATTACTTCATCCTCATTTACAGAATAATATAAATTAAAATCATTATTATTAATTGCTTTATCTTTATCAATTATCTCATATTTATATGTAATAAAGTTTTCTGCAGATTCCCAAGCAAACATATAAACTGTTGGTACTTCCTTTAAAACATTAATATTTTCATTAAATGTTCTTTTTATGTTTTCTAATTTTATAATCATTTTTTACTCCCTTCAAAAATAAAATTTTAAGTATTAAGGTTGAAAAATCAACCTTAATACTTATTCTTAATTACTTTGGTCTGAAATATAAACCATAACTTGTCCTTTTATTTCAAGAACACCATTATTATATAGTTCATATTTATAACTGCCACTAGGCATATCCATATATGTTGTAGATGCACTTACTCCGGCAACCGGATTAATAAAATTAACAGTTTTAATAACAGAATATAATAATCCATTTTTTCGTTTTGCTTTAACCGTTAAATAACACTTGTCAGTGTCCTTACTAACAAACGAAGGTGTATTTTGAATTTTTTGATAATTAAATCTTGTAGTTCTTGCATCAGTGGTTGCTCCATGAAGTGATGTTAAATGATAATCAATTGGTATTAAATCGATAGTTAATGCAAAAGCGGTAACTATTGATAAAATTGTAACCACTATAGCAACCAACAATAAACTAATTTTTTTCATACTTCTCCTTTCTGCAGAAATACTGCTTTTTGAATAATAATCAGAGAAATCGGCAGTTGAGTTTTGAATCTCAAAAGTATTTTTCATTGTTGCTCCTTTCGTTATTTCATGCGAACCTACATACTTCATA
>URYZ01000003.1 GCA_900552235.1 uncultured Mycoplasmatota bacterium
TTTATTCCTAAGAAAACCTCTAGAAAAATCTAGGGGTTTGTCTACACTCTGAAAAGTTATTAACGAATTTGTTAATAACTTTTAATTTCTCTTTCTATTTTTCTTTTTATTTCTTTTTCTTTTAATACTTCTCTTTTATCATAAGTTTTTTTACCCTTACATAAACCTAATAATACTTTAACTTTATTTTTATTAAAATATACTTTTAAGGGAATTAAAGTATATCCTTCTTTTTCTATTTTTTCTTTTAATTTAATTATTTCTTTTTTATGTAACAATAACTTTCTTTTTCTTGTTTCTTCTTTATTAAAAATACTTGCTTCTTTATAATTTTTAATAAACATATTTATAAGATAAACTTCATTATTTCTAATAACACCATAACTATCCTTAATATTACAATTTCCATCTCTAATCGATTTAACTTCACTTCCAAAAAGTTCTATTCCAGATTCAATTTCTTCTAAAATAAAATAATTAAAATGAGCTTTTCTATTTAATATTTCCATGTTTTTTCACCTTTTTATTAGTATTTTTCTTATTATTAGTTCTATTTTTTGTATGTTTATCTACATTTTTAGTATTTATATTTGGTTTATTATTACTTTTATTATCATTTTTAACTATTTCAAAGTCTATTTCCCTTGTTTCTTTACAAGACTTTACTAATTTTGCTTTTACTTTATCTCCAAGTTTATACACTTTTTTATTTTTTTCTCCTACGATTATTTCTAAATCTTCATTATAATTATAATAGTCATCCATTGTATTAAAGCCTACTCTACCTTCGATTAAATTATCTAAACATACAAACATACCATGCATTGTAAATCCACTTATAAATCCTTCAAAAGTTTTACCAACAAATTGTTCCATATATTCTGCCATTTTCATTTTATCAGCTTCTTTTTCACATGAATCAGCTTCTTGTTCCATAATTGAAGAATGAACTGCAATATCAATAACATTATCTTTATATAAATTACTTTCTATTTTTTCAATATTACCTTCAAGTATATTAGTAAGTATTCTATGTATTGTTGTATCAGGATATCTTCTTATTGGAGAAGTAAAATGAGTATATGCTTCATTCTTATAAGCATCTATTCCTATTCCAAAATGTCCATCATTTATATTACTATATTCTGCTTTTGCCATACATCTAAGTAACATATATGAATATATATTAAACTTAGAACTATTTTTAAGTTCATTTAATAACTTTTGAATTATTTTAGGATCTTTAACATTTAATTTTATATCAAGTTTTTCTCCATAATTTTTAATAACATTAATTGTTTTTATTAATCTTTCTTCACTAGGTAAATCATGTACACGATAAATACTATTTAATCCCATATTATAAATATAAGTTGCAACACATTCATTAGCCATAAGCATAAAATCTTCAATTAAATTTTCTCCAGTTCCTGATGTTCTTTTAGAAATACTTGTTACTTTACCATTAATATCAGTTTCTATTTTAATTTCTTCTCTATCAAAATCAAGAGAACCTCTTTTTATACGCATATTATGTAATATATCTGCAAGCTCTTTCATTAATTTTAAATCATCAACATATAACTTATATTTTTCATCCACTATATTTTCATCTAATATTTTATTTACTTTTTTATAAGTCATTTGTATTCTTGAATGAATAATACTTTTAAATATATCAAAATCTACTAACTTACCATTTTTATCTATTTCCATAACACAAGAAATACTACATCTATCAACATCTGGATTTAAAGAACAAATACCATTTGATAAAAAAACTGGATACATAGGAAAAACAACTCCAGGCATATATACACTTGTTCCTTTTTCTCTTGCACTTTTATCTATATATGAATTTTCTTTTACATAATAACTAACATCTGCGATATGTACCCCTAGAAGATAATTATTACCTTTTTTTTCAATACTAATCGCATCATCTATATCTTTAGTATCATCCCCATCAATTGTAAAAATAGTTTTATCTGTTAAATCTTTTCGATTAATAAAATCTATTTTTCTAACTTCACTTGGAATACTTTTTAATTCTTCTTTTATTTCTTCTTCATAATTATTATTAAAACCATGATCGTATAATATTTTAAATTCATCTACTCTTGGAGCATTTTTATGACATATAACTCTATCTAATGTTGCTTTATAATATCTACCTATTTTTTTCTTATCTACTTTAATTCCTACAAGCATACCATCTACAATAGAATTAGGTAATTTTATCATATATAAGGTATCATTAGCCATAACAAACCTTTTACCCTTTATTGTTTTAACTTCTCCAATTAAACCTTTTCTTTCAATTATTTCTTTTATACTTCCTAAGCTATAATTAAAATCAGTTATTCTAATTAATACTTTATCTCCCTCTAAAGCACCATATGTTTTAGATTTTTCTATTTTAATATCTCCTAAATCACACGTTACAATAACATCCTTATTTCTTCTTATATGAAATATTCCTTCCCTAAATGGATTTAAAGTATATAATCCTTTTTTAGAATTAACACAATAAACTAAATGTTCTTCTTGTAATTTATTTATTTCTTCTTTTAAAGAATTTAAAATATTCATATCTATTTCATTATGATATATTTTATTATATATTTCTTCCATATTTAAAGCATTATTTCTTGTTAATTTTAAAACTTCTAATATTTTATCTTTCATATTTTATCACCTATCTTTATTTTATCATAAAAATTAAAAAAACTCATTATTAATGAGTCATATTTTATGTAAATGAAATTACTAAACAAATTATAAAGAATACTATACCCAAGATAAAAGTAGTGTTACTAATTATTAGTTCACTTCCTCTTTCTTTTCTATTTTTAAATAAATCTCCAGCCCCACCTGTTATAATTTGAGATGCACCTTCTGCTTTACCACTTTGAAGTAAAACTAGTGCAATAATTACTATACATAAAATGATTAATACTGTATCCATAAGATGCCTCCTTAATTCATAAGAAAATAATACCACATATTATAAAATAAATCAAATACTATTTTTTAATTTAAATTTTAAAAAAAATGTCTGAATTTGTTGTACTATTTTTCTTGATTACACATTTTTCAACATGTTAATATATTATTAAAAATTATTTTTGAAAGGAGGGAAATAATATTTAAAATCATAGTATAAATTGACGAATATATTATACTATATATATTTGTTAATACTATAACTATGAAATATATTAGTTTTATATTTAATTTATATTAAATATAATATATTATATTTAAATTCACTTGACATTACATATAAAATAATGTTATTATCTTATAAGAAAAGGAGATGAAAATATATGGGAAGTTTTACAACTGCTATTAGCGTACAAATTGATAAAAAAGACAAAGAACTTGCGACAAATATATTAAATAGTTTAGGATTAAATATGAGTACATATATAAATATGGCTATAAAACAGTTAATAAATAAAGACGGTGTTCCTTTTGAAGTAGTAAATAAAAAGCCAAATAAAGAACTACTAAAAGCTTTAAAAGAAGGACAAGACATATTAGATGGTAAAAAAGATGCAAAAAGTTATACAGATATGTATGAATTACTAAAGGATTTAAAATCTTAATGTATGATTTAAACCACACAAAATATTTAGTAAAATATACTAGCCGTTTTAAAAAAGCATTTAAAAAAGCCTTAAAACAAGGCAAAGATGAAAATAAATTTTTAGAAGTATTAAATGTTATAGCAAACGGTAATATTTTAAATGAAAAATATAAAAACCATAAATTAACCGATGATAATGAATTTAAAGAATGCTATGAATGTCATATAACACCTGACTGGTTATTGGTGTACAAATATCAAAATGATAATTTAGTTTTAATACTTTTCGCAACTGGTAGTCACAGTGAATTATTTAAAAAATAGGTTACCGCCTATTTTTTATTTATAAAAATCACTATACATTAATTGCAATATAATAAATATATAAAAGTATACCCATTAAAGAAGGAATAATATAAACAAATTTATTTTTAACTACTTTTCTATTATTTTGATAAAAACTTAATATTGTTAAAATTAAACCAAAAATAAGTAAAAACATACTTTCTTTATCAACAAAATAATATATTTCTTTATTTTTTAAAAAAATATCTCCAATTGCTAAAATTAATAAATTAAATAAATTACTACCAATAATATCTGAAAGTGCAAGATCAAAACTCTTCATTTTTACAAGAGCAATAAATGTTATAACTTCAGGCATACTTGTTGTTATTCCAAGAAGTATTGCCCCGATAAAACTTGATGCAACATTAGGATTTTTTCCTGCGATTAAATTAACAACCAAAGTAAGAAGAATACTTACTATAACCATAAATAATCCTACAAGAAAAAATTTTAATAAAACGTGTTCTTTTGTTGTTTTTACTTCTTTTTTTGTTTCTTCTTCCTTAGCATTTTTTAAATAAAATATATATGTAATTATTATAATAAATGAAGGTAAACCTATATTAAATATTTCTAAATTAAATGTTCCTCCCATAAATAAATACATAATTAAATAATTCAATATTAAAAGAACATAAATTAAATAATATCTATTTTTAGTATAATTATAAAACATTGTTTTAATAAATAATATATCAAAAAAACACATCATAGCTATATTAAAGAAATTACTTCCTAAAATATCACCAATAGCAAGATAAGGATTGTTTAAAAATATTGAACTTAAACACGTTACAAGTTCAGGCAAAGAAGTTATCCCTGCAAGTAAAATGCCTCCGATAAAAACACCACTTATATTGGTTGTTTTATTTAAAAGATCAGCATAATATGATAATCTAAAACTTAAAAATACTGTTAATCCTGCTAAAAATAAAAATAATATTAGTTCCATATAATCTCCTTAATAATTCATTTTAATTATATGATGTACTAATATCATTTATTATTAATTATTTAATTCTTCTTCTATTCTTAAAAGTCTATTATACTTACAAATTCTTTCTCCCCTTGACATTGAACCTGTTTTTATTTGACCAAGATTAAGTCCTACAGCAAAATCTGCAATAAATGTATCCTCTGTTTCACCACTTCTATGCGAAATAATTGTTTTATAATTATTATCTTTAGCAAGTTTTATGGTGTTAAGCATCTCTGTTATTGTACCAATTTGATTAGCCTTTAAAAGAATTGCATTACACATTTTTTCATCGATTCCTTTTTGTAAAAGAACACTTGATGTTGTAAACAAATCATCTCCTACAATTTGAATATCTACTAGTGATGTAAACTTTTTAAAAGTTGTAAAATCATTTTCATCAAATGGATCTTCAATTGATATAATAGGATACTTTTTTATAAGTTTTATGTATAATTCCATCAATTTTTCACTTGTTAACTTTTTTTTGTTAACTTTATATTTTTTTGTTTTATTATCATAAAAACTTGAAGCAGCAATATCTAATGCAATAGAAACATCTTTTCCTAAAGTATAACCTGCTTTTTCTATTGCCATACAAATAATATCTAATGCTTCTTCATTGCTTTTTAAATTAGGAGCAAAACCACCTTCATCACCCACACTTGTAATAAGATGTTTTTCTTTTAATATCTTTTTTAATGTATGAAAAACCTCACTACCTATTTGTAATTGTTCTTTTATAGAATTTCTATTAGGCATAATCATAAATTCTTGAAAATCAACATTGTTATCAGCATGACATCCACCATTTAATATATTCATCATACATCTTGGTAAAGAATAAGTTTTTCCTAAATATTTATAAAGTGGTAAGTTTTTACTATTACTACATGCTTTTAAATACGCTAAAGAAACAGAAAGAATTGCGTTAGCGCCAAGATTACTTTTATTTGGCGTATTATCTAAATTAATTAAAAAATCATCTAATTCTTCTTGGGAAAAATCTTTACCAATTAATTTTGGTTTTATTACATCTAAAACATTACTAATAGCTTTATTAACACTTTTACCCATGTATGAAGTATCATTATCTCTAAGTTCTAAAGCCTCCCTACTACCTGTTGATGCCCCGCTTGGAATACTTGCTCTTCCAAAACCATTTTCTACATAAACATCTGTTTCAATGGTAGGAAATCCCCTTGAATCTAAGATTTGTCTTGATTTAATATCTATTATTTTCATAAAATTTATCTCCTTACTATATTTTTATTATACATTAATTTTATAATTTTTGTCACTTTTTTATTTGAATTATTAGACATTTTTATTGATTTTTATCTAAAAAAATTATATATTATATATATAGTAAAAAGAAAGGATGATAAAGATGAATTTAGTAATGTTAACCAAAGATCAATTTGATAAATTTTCATACAGCCATCCTTTACATTCATATTATCAAACTAGTATGTATGCTAATATTATGAAATCATGTAACTATGAAGTATACTACTTTGGATTCACAGATAATGAAAACAACTTAGTTGGTGCTACAATGATGCTTAGTCAAACAATTATAGGAAGTTATAAATATGCTTATGCTCCAAGAGGTTTTTTAATTAATTATGATAATAAAGAACTCATAAAAGAAGTAACAAGCTTACTTAAAAAATATTTATCAAAGAAAAAATATATATTTTTAAAAATAGATCCTCTTGTTATTAATAATAAAAGAGATAAAGATGGAAATATTATTCCAAGCCCTTTTAATAATGATGTTACTCAATATTTAAAAAGTATTGGTTATAACTATTATGGTGAAAATAAATTTTTTGGAACTTTAAAACCTCGTTGGAATGCGATTCTAAAAGTTACTGGATCAAGTAATACATTATTTAAAAATTTCGATGATCAAATAAGAAATAAAATAAGAAAAGCTGAAAGTCGTGGTGTTGAAATAATAAAGGGAAATCACAATGATATAAAACTATTTTATACATTTGTTGCCAAAAAACATTCAAGAACTTTAGAATATTACCAAACATTTGCTAAAGAATTTGGAGATGATTTTGAAATATATTTTGCCAAATTAAACTCTGAAAAATATTTACAAAATATTAAAAATTTATATGAACTTGAAGTTACTAATAATGAAAAAATCAATTTAGAAATTCAAGAAAAAAGTATAGAAAACAAGATTACTAATAAATTAATGAATACTAAAATAACTTCTGATAAACTTCTTGATACATACAAAAAAGAACTTATTTTTGCATCTGATTTATTTGCTAAAAATCCAAGTGGAGTAATAATTGGAGCCACTGCTATTATACTTGATAAAAATGGTGTTGAACTATTAATTGAAGGTCAAAATCCAGAATATGCTTTATATTATCCTAATTATTTAACAAAATGGTACATTATTGAAAAATACGCTAAAAAAGGCGCTGTTTATTTTGATTTAAATGCTATAACAGGATATTTTGCAGATGATAGTAAATATAAAGGTTTAAATGAAATGAAATTAGGTTATGGTGCAGAAGTAACTGAATATATTGGAGAATTTGATCTTGTTATAAAAGAAAATGCTTACAAATTGTATTGTAAATCCAAATTATTTAGAAATCTAATAAAAAGAAAAACAAAATAAAATATAGGAAACAAACCTATATTTTTTATTAAAATATTATTAGGAGGAAACTATGAATAGAAAAATAGGCGTTTTTGATTCAGGTATTGGAGGTATTACTGTTTTAAAGGAAATAATTAAAATTTTACCAAATGAAGATTATTTATATTATTGTGATTCTAAAAATAATCCATATGGAGAAAAAAGCGATATAGAACTTTTAGAAATAACTAATAATATTGTTAATTTTTTTATAAAAAAAGATGTTAAAATAATTGTTGTTGCATGTAATACTGCTACAACAAGATGTATTAAAACTCTTAGAAAAATGTATCCTAATATTTTATTTGTAGGCACTGAACCTGCAATTAAACTTGCATGTTCTAATAATTACAAAAATATTCTTGTCATGGCAACTCCCAGCACAATGACTTCTAAAAGAACAAATGAACTTATAAATTTATATAAAAAAGATAATCAAAATATAATGTTACTTGCTTGTGAAGGGCTTGCTAATAAAATTGAAACTAATGATAAAAATGGCATGAATATTTTACTTGATAAATTACTTTTTAATTATAAAAATAAAAATATAGATTGTATTGTTTTAGGATGTACACATTATCCATATATTAAAAAGGATATAAAAAAAAGAATAACAAATTGCGAAATCATTGATGGGAGTAAAGGTGTTGCCAAACAAGTTAAAAAGTTATTAACCTCTAATAACTTACTAAATAAAGAAAACAAAAAAGGAAAAATAGAAATAATTTATCCAAAATAAAACTACCTCAAAAGTAGTTTTATTTTTATATTACATATTATTATCACTCATATAAGAAATTAATCTTACCATTTGACTTGAATAACCAAATTCATTGTCGTACCAAGCTACTACTTTAACAAGTCTTTTATCATCTGTTTCTAGTACATTTGTTAATAATCCATCTACTAGAGCCCCACAAGAACACCCAATTACATCACTTGATACAATAGGATCTTCAGTATAGTTAAGTGTTTCATTTATACTTTCTTTAAAAACATTATTAATTTCTTCTTTTGTTACTTTTTTATCTAGTTCTAATGTTAAATCAATAACAGAACCATCACTTACAGGTACTCTCATTGCAGAACCGCTTAACTTACCATCTAAGCTTGGAAGTACTTTTCCAATAGCACTTGCAGCTCCTGTTTCGGTTGGAATAATATTTAAAGCTGCTGCTCTTCCTCTTCTTGATTCAATACCCTTTTTATGTGAAACATCAAGTATAACTTGGTCATTTGTATAAGCATGAATAGTGGTCATAAAACCTCTTAATACTTTAAAATTATCATCTAAAACTTTTAATACTGGAGCCAAACAATTAGTTGTACAACTAGCGGCACTAATTACCTTCTCAGTTCCATCTAAAATATTTTCATTAACATTATACACAATTGTTTTAACATCACCTTTACATGGAGCACTTACTATTACTTTTCTTGCCCCTGCTTCAATGTGTTTTAATGCTAAATCTTCTTTTGTAAATTTACCAGTACATTCTAAAACATAATCAACTTCTAGTTCTTTCCATGGTAAAGCATCTATATTAGCTTCATTAAAAACTTTTATTTTTTTATTATTTATTAATAAATAATCTTCATCATAACTTACAACATAACTATTTTTTCTATGTACTGAATCATACTTTAATAAATAAGCTAATTCTTTAGCACTAGTTAAATCATTTATTGCTACTACTTCAACATTATCTACTTCTTCAAGTAAACTAAATACTATTCTCCCTATTCTTCCAAATCCATTAATTGCTACTTTCATAATTATATTTCCTTTCTTTATTCAAAATAACTTCCCCCGATAAATTCTCTTAATATTGATTCTTTTGGTATATTTTCTGTAGGAACTACTAAAAACATATTTAAAAATCTAAGTAATCTTCTTGCTTCTTCATAATATGGTGAATTAATATCTATATTATAAAGTAGTGGTTCAGCATATTGCCTTAATGCTCCAATTTCATATATTAAAGCACTGTTAAAAACAAAATCTGCTTCCTCTTGGTATGGAAAAATATATTTTTCCTCACCATCTCTTACTCTATCCCAAGTTTTTATTGTATGACAAGCAGTGTAACCTCTTGTTCTATTATCTCTTACTATTCTTCTAAGCAATCTATTATCACTTGTAGAAACCATATTATAATCATCTATATTTAAATCTGTCAAAGGTGAAACATAAACCTTATATTTGTTTTCTCTTGGAATAGATTTTGTAAGTTCCTCATTTAAACAATGTAGTCCCTCAATTATTATTATATCATTTTCATTCAATTTTAAACTCTTATTAAATTCTGGTATACCAGTTTTAAAATTAAATGTTGGTATAATTACTTCCTCATTATTTAATAATTTTCTTAACTGATTATTAAATAAATCTATATCTATTGCTCTAAGAGATTCAAAATCATAATCTCCATTTGGTAATTTAGGTGTTTTTTCTCTTGGTAAAAAATAATCATCTAATGACAAAGGCTTTGGATTTAGGCCAAAAGTATTTAAAAACATTGATAATTTCCTTGAAGTTGTTGTTTTTCCTGATGAAGATGGACCTGCAATTAAAACAACCTTAACTTTATCTTTCTTTTCTGCAATTTGGCTTGCTAAATCAAGAAGTTCATTATTTGCAATAACTTCATTTAAAGTAATTATGTCATTAATTTTACCTTCTGCAATTATTTTATTAATATCACTAGATGTAAATATATTTAACTTTTTAGCACTTTTATAATTCTTATTAAATGCTTCAGTTATCTTTTTATGTTCTACATAAGAAGGAATTTCACCATCTGATGTTGGATATTGTAATACAAATTCATTATTTCCTAAATACTTTAAATCAAAAGATGTAAAAACACTTGTATTAACAGGCATTTGTGAATAAAAATAGCCATACATTTTACTTAATTTATATAAAGTTACATAATTAGAAGTAGTATAGTAATAGTTTGCTGCTACAGAAGTATTAGTTGTTTGTTTAAAATAATTAATTGCCTCTTTCCTTTTTACAATACATTTTTCAATTGGTAAATTAGAATTAACAAGTTCTCTCATTTTACTTTTTATTTCTTCTAACTTTTCTTCTGTTAAATCAAATAAACATCTAATTCTTGTTCCTTTATCAATTGAATGACACACCTTAAAAGAATAATTATATCCATAAAGTTCTTTTATTGCACACATAAGTAAAAATATTAATCCTTTAAGATATATTCTTGACCCAATTCTTGAAGTACAATCTACAAAGGATAAAACACAATCTTTTTCAAGAGTTTTATTTAACTCAACCAGTCTATTATCAACATAAGAAATGAGTATAGGATATTTATAATTAATATTAAATTGTTTACTAATTTCTTCAATAGTTGTTCCTTTTTTATACAAATAATTTTTGTCATTAATTTTAATATTTAAAAAATCCATGTTATCACCTTTTATCCTTTCTATTTTATTTTATCACATAATGTAGGAATTTAGTACGAATATTTTTAAACTTTTTTGCTTATTTTATTAAGGGAGGCGATTTTTATTAATTTAATACCAACAGTAATAGAAAAAGAAGGACAAAGTGAAAGATGTTATGATATATACTCAAGACTTTTAAAAGATAGAATTATTATTCTAAATGGAGAAATAAATGATTCTTTAGCAAATAGTATTGTAGCCCAATTATTATTTTTAGATAGTGAAAACCATGAAGATATTAGCCTTTATATTAATTCTCCAGGTGGTGTTATAACAAGTGGTATGGCTATATATGATACAATGAATTTTATTAAAAGCGACGTTTCAACAATTTGTATAGGACTTGCAGCTTCTATGGCAGCATTTATTTTATCAAGTGGTAAAAAAGGTAAAAGGTATGCTCTTCCTAATGCTGAGGTTATGATTCATCAACCTTTAGGTGGTGCTCAAGGTCAAGCAACAGAAATTAAAATAGCAGCAGAACATATTTTAAAACTTAAAGATAAGCTTAATACCATATTGGCTAAAAATACTAATAAACCATTAGAAAAAATCCAAAATGATACTGAAAGAGACTATTTTTTAACTAGTGATGATGCTTTAGAATATGGACTAATCGATAAAATTATTGAGGCAAAATGAAAGTTCACTTAAGTAGTGAACTTTTTTGTATTCGGCTTATTTTCGGCTTATTTTCGGCTTATTTTCGGCTTATTTTCGGCTTATTTTAATTTTTCATAATACTTCTCACATAAAACATAATCTACATTTCTTATTTGTTCATTATCGTATCTTTCCAAAAAACCTTTTTCTACCCATTTCTTAATCCAATTATTAGCAGTATCAATACTAATTTTAAAATGAAGAGCAATAGCTTTTGCCTTAATTTTATTATTAGTTATTACATAATTTGCAACCCATCTTTCCCTCTTATCCAAAGTGTCAACTATGTCTAATTTTACTTCATTATTTTCATACAATTCTTCTACTTTTTTTTGGACAGTTTCAAATGTACTTGCCATAACTCCAACAAAATACTCTAGCCATTGTGTAATATCAGCATCTTTTCTTCCATAATAAAAATTATGATTTAAATTCATTTGTAAAGAATTATAATAGTCATCTATATTTTTATCATAAAATTCTTCCATAACATAAAACCCATTTAGATCGTATCCATATGATTTTAAAATATATGTCGCAAGTAAACGTGAAACACGACCATTTCCATCCCAAAAAGGATGAATTGTTACAAATTGATATGCCACAATACCTGTCTTAATAGGTATAGGTATGTCACAATCATTATTAAAATCATCTATCATTTGACCAATGAGATCCTTTACATCTTTAGCTTCAGGTGGCAAATAAACAATAGAACCAGTTTCAGAATTTTTAACAACATTTTGCCCATCTCTAAATTTATTTTTGTAAGTTATACTTTTTCCACAAACCAAATTATGAACTTTTAATATTAAATCTTCAGTAATTTCATCATTATTTTTTGAATATTCATTTAAATACATTAAAGCGTTATAATAATTTCGTACTTCTAAAACATTTCTTTCATGAGATTTTTTATTATTTGATAAAGCTTCTTTTACCTCCTTTAAATTCAAGGTATTTCCCTCTATTTTTGTTGAGTAATGTACTCTTTTTAAAGTTATTTCATTTTTTATTTCATCCTCAATAGAAACAGGTAATTTTAATAATTCAACAATTTCTTTAGCACTGTTTATTTTCATTAAATCATTAACCAACTTATTTGTGTAATGCCAACTTATATTAAACTTTTCCATATTTCCTCCAATCATACAATTAATTAAGATAATACTATTTTACCATAATTTTCTTTCTTTTCATATTTATTTTAAATAAAATAAAAATTCACTAATTTAAGTGAACTTTTATCTTTAAATTATTGTAAATATTGTAATTACAACTAATGAAATAATTACTAATCCTACAAACAATTTCCAAATAGTTTTTAACCATTCTTTATAACTTGTTTCAGTTAATTGTAATGTAGAAAGTAATAAAACACTTGTAGGTGCAACTAGCATAACTGCACTGTATAAACTTACAAATAGGATACTTAAAGCTTGTTTTAAACTAGCTTGTCCAGATAATCCTTGTAAGAATTGTAATACATATTGTGGATAATAGTAAATATCTACATAAAGTGGACTTCCTAAAATTGTAAATGTTCCATAAGTAAGAGTGTTAAATGAAGAAGTTGCCCCAACAATTTTTTCTCCTACTGTTAAGTAAATTGGATATGAACTTACAATTACAAGTAAAGCATAACTCATAATTACTAGAGCTCCAATTGGTAAATATTTTTTTACTCCAACTAAGAATTTTTCAATAATAGCATTTAAATCTATTTTGTAGATTAAGCAAAGTATTAATGAGAAAATAATTAATGTTGTTGAATAATGAATATATTTTTCTGGACCAAACCATGAACCAAATACAGTAAATCCTCCAAATAATTTCTTTAATATTGGGAATTTAAAAATTGTAAATTCATTAATCCAAGTATTAATATTATCAAAAACAGTAATACCAAATGCTTCTTTAAAGTTTAATGTTCCAAGTATAAATACTAATAAAACTAAACCTAAGATTAAGTAAATAGGCCATACTTTTTTACAACCTTTATATTTTACTTCACTAGTAATACTAGAAATTAAAGTATCAACTTCTTTTACTTCATCTTTTACTTTTTCTTTAATCTGTTCTTTTTTAGCTTTTATATTCTTTTTCTTATCCTTATTTTTATTTTCCTTCATTTGTAATGGAAGTAAAATTAATAGTAATAATAATGTTAAACCTAGAACAAATAGAATTAATTTAACAATTATTCCATCTTTTAATGTTGTTCCTAGAATACTATTTATTACTCCATACATTGTATAAGAATAAGTTGAACCAAACATACCTACAATAGTAGCGCCTAAAACAGATGTAAGTGCAGTCATTTTACTAAATCCCATTACTAATAATAAAGATATTAAGAATGGGAAGAAAGCAAATGTTGCTACTTCTAATCCTGCTACTGAAGATACAATAGCTATAATTACAGTTATAATAACTAACCATAATTTTTTATTTTTCATTTTCTTAGATAAAGTATCTAATGCTTTTTTATAAAATCCTGTTTCTTCTAAAAGAGCATAGAATCCTCCGACTATTAAAATGAAAACGAATATGCTAGCAAAATATCCAACTGTTGTTACTGGTACATTAAATATACTAAATAAACCAATTTGATATCTTCCTAGATCTTGTAAACTACCACCATAATAATATTTAGCAGGTAGTACCCAAGTTAAAATACAATATGCTAGAATTATTATTCCAAGTATTTTAAATAATGTGTGTTTTTTCATATTTTTCCTCCTTATATTAATTATGACACTAAGATGAAAAAAAAGAAAGTATTTTTACATATTTTTCACACAAAGCCCTTATTTTATTGCATATTTTCCTGCATATCTGGAACAATTATAGTTTCAAGAATAAAAAAATCAAAATTTAAAAAATCAGAATTTTTATAATCTTCATCTAACTTTAAATAAATAGTTCGCATATTTTTTAAATTTTCTATTGAAAAATAAGGCCCGTATTTTTCAATTAATTCTTTACTCCACTCTTTAATAAGTTTGTTTCCATAATTACTATTGTATTTCCATCCCTGAGCTTCTACAATAACTTTACCAATATTATATTTAACTTTAATATCATTAAGCATTTTATTGTAATACATTTGCTTTTCTTCTACAATATAATTATCAAGACACTTTTTAATAGCTTTTAAATATCCCATATGTAATCCTCCTTTCTTAAATTTGAGGATAGTTTTTTACCCTCTATATATGTTATACGGGCATTTTTTCATTTCACCTAAATTTTTTATAAAAAAAAATGAAAAAAACACTAATTTTTTTTCATTTAATTAACCTATTGTTTATCTTTTATATATTTTTCCACCATATCAAGAGTTCTTTTTCTTGGACTTACTTTTAACTTTTCTTCTAATGTCAACTCTCCTAAAGTTAATCCATTTGGAAGTTCGAATATTTCATCAAACCCAAAACCATTTTTTCCTCTTGGCATATTGCTAATTATACCATCTAAAGTATACTCAAACGTTTTAGTAATATCTTTCCCTTTTAATGCTATTACAGTTGTATAATGACAAGTTCTTTTTTCTTTTAAAACACCTTTAAGTTTTTTTAATAATTCTAAATTCTTAGTATGATCATCCTTATCTAACCATCTGGCAGTATAAACCCCTGGAAATCCATTTAAAATATCTATTGAAATACCAGAATCATCCCCAACACATAAATATTCATCTCCAATTTGATTATATAATGTTGTTGCTTTTTCTAAAGCATTTTTTCTAAAAGTATCACCATTTTCTGTTACTATAAGTTTTTTATTAAGTATTTTTTCCATATCACTTATTGATAATACATCATAATTTTTAAATACTTTTTTTATTTCATTAATCTTACCTTTATTATTACTTGCTAATACTATTTGTTTCATAAATTCCTCCATATTTATTAATTAATACTTAAGTACAGGTCTAGTGTATCACATTATTTTAAAGAGTAAATAGAAAAAAAGAAAAAGAATTGTAATTTTAACAATTCTTCAAATATTACCTATTTTTCATTGTAGGAAATAACATAACATCACGGATAGATTCTTGCTCAGTAAATAACATACATAATCTATCAATTCCGTATCCAATACCTCCTGCTGGTGGCATACCATATTCTAAAGCTTCAACGAAATCCATATCGATATCATTTGCTTCTTCATTTCCTAAATCTTTTTCTTTTAATTGTTCTTCAAATCTTTCTAGTTGATCAATTGGATCATTAAGCTCAGTATAAGCATTAGCAAACTCTTTACCACCAATAAACAATTCAAATCTATCAACAAATCTTGGATCTTCAGGATTTCTTTTTGTAAGTGGTGAAATTTCAACTGGATGTCCATATAAGAATGTTGGTTGAATTAATGTTTCTTCAACGTATTTTTCAAAGAATAAATTAATGATATGTCCCACAGTCATCTCGTGACTTTGAACTTCAATATTATGTTCTTTAGCTAACGCTAATGCTTCTTCAACTGTCATTTCTTTTTTAAAGTCTATTCCTGTAATATCTTTAATCGCATCAATCATACTAACCCTTTGCCAAGTACCAGCAATATTTATTTCATTACCACACCAATTAAATATATCTTTATGGCATACATCTTTGGCAATTGTTTTAAACATATTTTCAGTTAAATCCATCATTCCTTCAAGATTAGAATAAGCAAGGTATGCTTCCATCAAAGTAAATTGAGGATCATGTTTTGGATCCATTCCTTCATTTCTAAATACTCTACCTATTTCATAAACTGCTTCCATTCCTCCAACTAAAAGTCTTTTTAAAGGAAGTTCAAGGGCTATTCTTAAATACATATCTATATCTTGAGCATTATGATGAGTAATAAATGGTCTTGCACTTGCACCAGTAAGCAAATTACTTAAAACAGGTGTTTCAACCTCAACAAAACCACGATTATCCATAAAGTTTTGAATACATCTTATTATTCTTGGACGCATGAAAGCAATATTTTTACTTTCTTCATTCATTATTAAATCAACATATCTTCTTCTATATCTTTCCTCTATATCAGTAAGTCCATGGAATTTTTCTGGAAGTGGTTTTAAAGCTTTTACAAGATGGGTATATTCTAAACATTTTAAAGTTACTTCTCCTGTTCTTGTTTTCATAACACGTCCAGTTACTCCAACGATATCTCCAATATCAGCTGATTTAAATAAATCATATTTTTCTTCTCCAATGTCATTTATTGAAATATATACTTGAAGTTTTCCTGTTTTATCTTGAATAGTAAAGAAAGATGCTTTTCCCATTTTCCTTATAAACATTATTCTTCCTGCCACAGTATAAATATCATTGATATTTTCAAAATCATCATGTGGAATATCCTTATATTTTTCATTTATTTCTTTAGCATAACCTGTTCTATCAAATCTTTGACCAAATGGATCTATTCCTAAAGATTTTATTTTTTCTGCTTTTTCTCTTCTAACTAATTCTTGTTCTGTAAATTCTCTCATATAATCACACCTCTTTTGATACACATATTTTAACACAACTTTCTTGTTAAATCTATATTTTTTTTAATTTATTACTAATTCTTTTTGCAGTTGTAAAATTAAATTATCTATGTCTGTTTCTGGTATTCGTGTAGTATTAACAGATTTTAACATTTTACATGCTTTAATAGCTTCTTCATTTGTTATAGAATTTATTTCCGTCATCATTTTTATTATTCTTAGAGTTCTAATAACTTCAACTCCAGAATTAATAGAATACTTCCTTAATCTATTATCACCTGTAGCTAAAATAGCATTATTATCTCTTGCTAAAATAAAATTATGTACATCATACAATGACAAACCCTTTTCTTGCTTGGTCAACATTTGTGCCTCCAAAATCTGCTCAGATGTTGACTCTATTACTTTAAATTTTTTTAATACATTTAAATCTCCTGTTTTTTTATTTAGCTCATCATTCTTTATTAAATCACTTACATATACATTACCAAGATTTACAAACTTTTCTAATATATTAGCATTATTCAAATCAGTTATTATATTTGTATCAGTAATTATTATTTTCGTTTCTAAATTCATCTAATGTTATTCCAAGTAATTCTACTGCTTTATTTTCAGAAATAATATCATTTGCTTCCAACCTATATACTGATTTTTTAAACTGATTTGATTTTTCCACATTAATTGGGTTAGGATCATTTTTTCCTATTTTAGAATTTATAAATATATTTAAATTTTTATATAAATACTCACTTATAATATTTAAGTCTTTTAGTCTATATATTATTGCAGCATAGCTAACTCTATACTCTTCTTTAAATGCTTTTAATTCAAAAAAACTTATATTTCCCCTTTTGCTACCAAATTCTTTTATCACTGCTTCTTTTGGCATTAATAAACCACTTGCAAACCTATTACAAAATTTTTCTTCATATTCTTCATCTGTTATGTTTAATAACAAATGTCCTAATTCGTGGGCGATAGTAAATCTTTGTCTTGCCCCATCATTAATGTTTTCATTTAATATAATAACAGGAACACCATTAACCATTTCACTTAGCCCATCAAAATCATCAAATAAATTATTATCATTTTTTATTTGAACAAATAAAATCCCTAAGTTTTCTAAAATACTAATTAAATCAATAATAGGTTGTCTATTTGAAATGCCAATAAAATTTCTAAATTCTAAAGCTGCTTGTTCTGCATCATTTAAATTGTTACAATTAAACTTTATCATGCTTATAAAATCTTCTTCGTATTCTTCCAATGATTTAACTTCAAAATATTTAGAAACCTTTTCATTAATTACTTGCTTTAGTAATTCAAAATTCTTTCCAGATAACCTTTTCTTCTTCCTAAATGAAGTAAATTTAAGCTCAACAGGGTTATAAACTTTTAATATTTCAAGAGTACTAACATTATAAGCATTAGCAAATTCAATCACTTTTTTTGAATTTGGTATAATTGAACCCTTTTCGTATTTTGATACCGCCATGGCAGACATATTTAATATATCTCCTGCCTCTTTTAATGACATTTTTTTTAATAATCTTATTCTCTTTAAATTATTTCCTATATCATTCATAACACATACTCCTTTCAGTTTATATTTTATCATTTTTATTCCGTTTTGTAAACTATATAGTTAAAAAAATCTAGACGTTTTCAGTCTAAATTTAAACTATCCTTTAGTTCATTTAACATTCTTTTTATTTCATTTATGTTTTTTGTTTTAAAAATATTTTGCTTAACTTCATTAGCATTTTTTATGCCTTTTAAATACCAACCAACATGACTTCTTATTTCAAGAACAGCTTGTTTTTCACATTCGAATTCTTCAAGTAAACTTAAATGTTTCAAACACATATCAATTTTTTCAATATCTGTTGGTTTATCTATTACAACACCATTTTCCAAATACTCATTTATTTCTTTAATTAACCACGGATTGCCAAGAAGACCACGTCCTACCATTACAAGGTCACAATTTGTTTCATCTAACATTCTTTTGGCATCAAAACAAGTTTTTATATCACCATTTCCTATTACAGGAATATTTACTGCTTCTTTTACTTGTTTTATTATATTATAATCAGCTTTTCCTGAATAACCTTGACTCCTTGTTCTTGCATGGATTGTTATGGCACTAGCACCAGCTTCTTCAATAGTTTTTGCAACAATAACAGCATTAATACTATTTTCATCCCAACCACTCCTTATTTTAACAGTAACAGGACAATTTACGGCTTTTACAACGGCTTTTACTATCTTTTTTATTTTTGCAGGATTTTTTAACAAAGCACTTCCCGCTTGAGCCTTTAAGGCAACTTTAGGAACAGGACATCCCATATTAATATCAATAATATCGGGATGCATAGTTTCTTCAATATATTTAGCAGCCACAACAAAACTATCAACGTCACTTCCAAATATTTGTTGAGCAATTGGCCTTTCCTCATCTGTCATATAAAGCATATCAATTGTTTTTTTATTATTATAATATATTGCTTTATCGCTAACCATTTCAGCATATACAAGATCTGCTCCCATACTTTTACATATTCTTCTAAAAGCACTATTAGAAATTCCTGCCATTGGAGCAAGTACAACTTTTTTATTTACTTCGACATTTCCTATTTTTACCATATAATCACCAAGTTCCTATAAATTTATTTTATCAAAAAAAGTATGAATTTCATACTTTTATTTATTTAATTTTGAAGTTAATTCTTCTTTTGTCATTTTAGTATAACCTTTAATGCCTTTTTCTTTAGCTTCTTTTCTTAATTCCTCTAAATCAAATTCATCTTGTGGCATTTTCTTATGTTCTACTAAATATTCTATTTGTTCTTGTGTTAATGTTTCATATTTCATTAAGTTTTCTGCCACTAAATCTAAAAGTTCTTTGTTTTCTACAAGAATCTTTTTTGTTTTCTCATAACATGAATCAATAATTTTTCTTATTTCTTGGTCAATTTCATAAGCAACTTGATCAGACGAATTTCTTGATTTATTATAATCTCTTCCCAAGAATACACTTGATTCATTTTGTTCTAATTGGATAGGGCCAAGATCGCTCATACCATATTCAGTAACCATTGCTCTTGCTATTTTAGTAGCTCTTTCAATATCATTTGATGCCCCAGTTGTAATATCTTTAAACATTAATTCTTCACTTCCACGACCTGCTAGAAGTGTTGTTATTGTTTCTAATAATTCTTTTTTAGTTACATGGAATTTTTCTTCTTCATTTTGAATATTTGTATAACCTCCAGCCATACCACGAGGTATAATTGTAACTTTTTGAACTATATTAGAATTTTCTTGTTTTAGTCCTGCAACAACATGACCTGCTTCATGATAAGCTGTAATCTTTTTATCATTTTCACTAGGTTGTCTTGTTGTTTTTGCTGGTCCCATTAAAACACGATCATGTGCTTCATCTACATCACTCATGTTAATCTCGCTTTTATTTTTTCTAACAGCAAGAAGGGCTGCTTCGTTAAGTAAGTTTTCTAGATCTGCTCCAGAAAAACCTGAAGTTCTTTTAGCAAGGAATTTTAAATTAACATCTTTTCCTAATATTTTATTTTTAGCATGTACTTTTAGTATTGCTTCTCTTTCTCTAACATCTGGTAAAGAAACAGTTACTTGTCTATCAAATCTTCCTGGACGAAGAAGGGCTGGATCTAAAACATCTGGCCTATTTGTTGCTGCGATAATAATGATTCCTTCATTAGCACCAAATCCATCCATTTCGGTTAATAATTGGTTTAAAGTTTGTTCTCTTTCATCATGTCCTCCACCTAAACCAGTCCCTCTTTGACGACCTACTGCATCTATTTCATCAATAAAAATTAAACATGGTGCCGTTTGTTTAGCTTGTTTAAACATATCACGAACACGACTTGCTCCAACACCAACAAATAATTCAACGAAATCAGATCCACTTATATAGTAGAATGGAACATTTGCTTCTCCTGCTACAGCTTTAGCAAGTAAAGTTTTACCAGTTCCTGGAGGACCTACAAGAAGTACTCCTTTTGGTATTCTTGCTCCTAATTTTTGAAATTTTCTTGGATTTTTTAAGAAGTCAATAAGTTCTTTTACTTCTTGTTTTTCTTCAACTAAACCAGCAACATTTTCAAATGTAACTTTATTTTTATCAGTTTGAAGTTTTGCTTTACTCTTTCCAAAATCAAATGATTTATTAGCACCACCAACTTGTTTATTTAAGAAAAATAATGTAACGCCAATAATTAAAGCGTAAGGTAAAAATTGAACTAACATAAGTAAAATTGAGTTTCCTTCAGGATCTTTATTTACCTTAAGTTTGAAACTATCATTTTCACTAGCACTTAAAATATCACTTACAACCTTTTCAGATAAAGGTGCTTTTAAAGTAAATATTTCTTTATCTTTATACCCCTTTAATTTACCTTGTAAAATATAAACTTGACCACTTGAACTAGGTGTCATTTCTAATTTTTCAATTCTTCCTTTATTTAAATTACTAATAAATTCATCATATGATAACTGATTGTTAATAGTTTTAAATGATACAAATGCATAATATAAACATATTAGAACTGCCAATGCAAAAACATATGAAAATATACTTCTTTTAATATCTTTTTTATTCATTAAAAAACCTCCTTGTTAATAATACCTTAATATTATATCACATTTTTTATTTTTTGGAATATCAAATTTAGATTTTTTTATTCCAGGTATCCATACTACTTTATCCTTAGAATCAACAACAATTGGCCATATATCTCTTTTAGATAAAGGTATTTTACTATTTATAAATATATCTTTAACTTTTTTTTCTTTATTCATTCCCTTAACATACATTTTATCTCCCGCTTTTCTTGTTCTTATATGTAAAGGAAAAACTAAATCTTCTTTATTTAATCTTGCATAATTATTATCATTAATTTCACTTTCTTCAATTACTTCAATTACCTTGCCATTAGGTAAAATTGATTTACTATTTTTTTCTCCTATTTCTATTTCATAACTATCTATTTCTTCTGTTACTTCACTAATTATCAAATCATTATAACTTCTAACAACCTTAATATTATTAGGTAAATAAACATAACTATTTGGCCTAGATGAATAGATAAGATTATTTATAATACTAACATGTTTGTCATTAAGAAGGATTAAATCATCACTATACTTTTCTTCCAACATAAAATATATAATTCTATTTTTAATAACATCATCTAGTTTTTTATATTTTTCAATATCTAGTTTATTATCTTTTACTACCTTCTTTATTATTTTAGCTGTTTCTTTATTAATATATTCATTATACATTTGTAAAGTTTTACTATATTTTAAAAACTTTTCATGAACATTTTTATCTTCTTTTTTTAAAAAGGGAAGAACCACTTTACGATACCTATTTCTTGTATGGAAATTATCAAAATTAGTTTTATCAATAAAATAATTTAATTTATGCTTTTTATTATAATTAATAATGTCTTCTTTAGTGACACTAATTAAAGGTCTTATTATTTTGTAAGAAGTCTTATCTACTTCTTTACTAAAGCCACTATATCCCGAAATTGAAGAACCCCTTACAATCTTCATAAGTATTGTTTCAATTAAATCATCACCATGATGAGCAGTCATAAGATATGTCCCATTATATTTTTTCATTAAATCATCAAAATATTTATATCTAATTGTTCTTGCTTCATTTTCAAAATTGTCATCACTATATTTTGTAATAGTCATAGTTTCAAATGGAATCTTATTTTTTAAGCAATACTTTTCTATAAATAATTGTTCATTTTTACTTTCTTTTCTTACGTTATGATTAACATGAGCACATATAAGTGAAAAATCAATTTCTTTTTGCAAATTCTTAAGAATATCAAATAAACAAATAGAATCAGGACCACCAGAACACCCTATTACAACAACATCATCCCTTTTTATTAACTTTTTTAAATAATTTTTAACATCATCCATAAATTACCTCTCTAATTATAAAAAATAATAACAAATATTATTATGTTATTATTCTATTCTAATAATATATTCTCCTTTTTTAGAGTAAAAAAACTTTTCTCTTGCATATTTTGCAATATAATCTGGATCTTTTAATTTATTAACTTGTACTTTTAATGCTTCTTCTTCCTCTTGAAGATTAACAAGTTTGGTACTAAGTTCTACTTTTTCTTTTTTCTTATCATAAACTTGTTTTAATACATTAAAAACTGAATAAAATACATAAGCATTTATAGCAAGACAGATTAAACCAAAGAAAATAAGTCTTTTTTTTCTAACTCTATTACTCTTACTAATACTTTTCTTAGCCATAAATTTTTTCCTTTCTATACATTTATTCATACTATATTGTAACAAACAAGAAAAAAAACTTCAATAAATTAGACAAAAATTTATTAAAGTTTACATCTTAATTTGTTAAAAAGTTTATTTCCTAGAAAAAAACTTAATAAAAATATTAAAAGCAAATAAATATGAATTATTCCTTTATTTATTTTTGTAAGTAAAATAATATATAAAATAGTAAAAAATATTGTAAAAATACCATTATATATTATTTTATAAAATAGTTTTTTATACACTAAAAATCTATAAAATATATTAAAAAACATTGCATAAATAAGCCCATATGAAAATGAAAAAAGTGATGTATAGATTTGAAAATTTAAACTCATTTAAATAACTTACTAAATACACTTGATTCCTTATTTGCTTTTTTAAGTTCATCAATATATGTCATACTGATAAATGATCCTTTTATAGACACAATACCATCTTTTGTATCAAGTTTTATTATCTCAAGATTTGTTCCTTTTATAACAAGATACCCCATATTGGTTTCAAGAAGAAATTCTTCTTCGTCAAAGTTATCAATCTTTAACACTCCTGTTATATAAATACTTTTTCTTTCATTAATACTAATTCCATGATTTTGACTAACACTAGACATTTCTAACATTTTATCCATATATTTTCCTCCAGTTAAGTATATGTATGTGTTTTAACTTTTATTAATTGTATTTTTACTTTATTTATGTTATATTAATGTTGAATTTAAAAAAGGAATTGGATTATTATGAAAAAATGTCATTTGATTTGTAATTTAGAAAGTGGAAAAGGTATTAAAAAGAAAGATATTGATATCATAATTAATTTAATAAAATCTTATGATTATGATGTTACATTACATATAACTGAAAAATCAGGAGATGCCACAAGTATTGTAAAAAAAATTAAAACATGTGATTTAGTTTTATCTATCGGCGGCGATGGAACTTTTAACGAAATTGTAACAGGAAATTATCAAAAAAAAGATAAACTTCTTTTATCACATATACCTGTTGGTACAACAAACGATATAGGAACAATGCTTGGAATGAATAAAAATATTGTAAAATCCGTAAAAGATATTTTAAATGGTACCGTAAAACAAATGGATATTGGTTTAATTAATGATCAACCATTTATATATGTTGCAGGTTTTGGGAAATTTATAAATGTTCCTTATGAAACAGAAAGAAAATTAAAGAAGAGTTTAGGGCATCTTGCATATTTAATAAATGGATTTAAAGAGTTTTTTCAAATAACTAAACTTTATGATATTGAATATGAAATAGATGGTATTAAAGAAAGAGGTTTATTTTCTTTAATTCTTATATCAAATGCTAATCATATCGCAGGATTTAATAATATTTATAAAAATGTTAAATTAGATGATGATAAATTTGAAGTTATATTTTGTAATATTTCAAGAAGAAAAGACTTAGTTAGATCATTAATTATGTTAGTTAGAAACGACATCACTAAAATTCCTGGAATATATAGTTATACTGGTAAAAATATAAAAATTAAATTTTATGATAAGCCTAAAAATAATTGGACAATTGATGGTGAAAAATATAAAAATATATCTAAGACCTACGAAATTAAAATAGAAAAAAATATGGAATTTTTACTTCCAAAGAAAAACTTAGATAAATTATTTACAAAGTAAAAGACTTATTAACTTTTTTGTTAATAAGTCTTTATTTGTTATCTAATTTCTTAGCCATTTCTTGAATTTTTCTAAATCTATGATTTAATCCTGATTTTGTTATTGTTTTTCCTGTTTCCTCTGTCATTATTATACTTAAATCATTTAACGATACATCAGGATATTTTTTTCTATATACAATAACTTCTTGTAATTTTTCATCTAATAAATCAAATCCAATTACATCTTCCAATTTTTTTATATCATTTAATTGATTTTGAGCTGAAGATACTATTTTATCAACATTGGCCTGTTCACAATTATTAAGCCTATTAGTCATATTTTTGTGATCTCTATATATTCTTATATCTTCAAAGTATAAAAGAGCAACATTTGCTGAAATTAGCCTTAAAAAATCCCCTATTTTTTCAGATTCTTTAACATAAACCATATAATTATTATCTCTAGCCAATATCTTATTATTAATATAAAAATCATTTAAAATATTAGAAACAAAAGAAGCTTCACTTTTATTATCTATAAAAAACTCCATATGATATCCCAACTTTTTAGGATCATTAATACTTCCACATGCTAAAAATACTCCTCTTAAATAAGACCTTTTTAACTCTTCGGTATCTATTATATAAGACTTAGGTTCTTCAAGCAATTTATTATCATCATCAATTACCATTATATCTTTTAAAATAAAATTAGCATTATCATTTATAACTAAATTATAATATACATTTTTATTAAAATTATTGCTTTTTCCTTTCTCTATTAAAGGAGAAACGCCATATATTTCTTTAAATAAATTATATAAATATCTAACTATTTTAGGGTTTTCTGTTAAAAGCGATATTTTATTAACATTTTCTAATTTATTATTTCTAACAAATCCTGATAAAAAAGATATATTTTCTACCCTTGATAATTTTAAAGAACAAACTTCATTTTTTATTTCTGTAGAAAAAGACATACTATCAAATCCCTTCTTCTTACATTATACAATATTTTTTCTAATCTTCAAAATGTATTTCTAAATTTCCTATTAATATATCGGTATATGTAAATGACCTTTTTATTCCTGTATCATTTGGTTTAACAACAAATAAATATTTATAAGTATTAATTATTCTTCCATCAAATTCTTCAATTTGATTTCTGTTTCCATTAAATTTAAATCTAACATTTTTAGATGAATTCTCCTCTAACATATTTTTTATTTTAGTTATATTCATCTAGGATACCCCACATACATGGTACCATTTGTTATAATACCCCCAATACCGGAAGAACCATATTTTGTTTTATCTAAAATACCAATTAAATCAATTGGCTTTCCTTTATCAGATAAACTTATACTTGACGCTACAATAGCAGGATCTAAAGCATGAATATTAATTCTTTTAGGACTTGAAGCAAAATTTGATCCAGCCTTTATTAACTCTTCATAATTTGATTGACAAGCCCCAGCTATTATAATGAGTTTTTCTTGGTCTTTTTCATATTTCCTCGCATTTCTAACAGCACTAATAAAATTCATACTATTTTTATAATTGTTATTATCTTTATAATCATCATAATCTTTACTATTATAAGCATCATGCCCTGTTATTACTAAAATATCAGGTTTTATTTCATTCAAATATTTTTCAATATTTGAAGAAACATCTTTTTCTTTCATAACAATTCCATACGATAAAACATTCATATTTTTATAAAATTTCATACACCTATCCAGGTATTCTTTATCAGCATCAATATGTAAAACTTTACCAGGTAAATAGAAATATTCATCTCTATTTAAATGGCTAAAAGAATCCATCCTTTCAAGAAGTTTACTATCATCTGTTTCTAAATCTTCCTTACATTTTTCACAAAAAACTAAATCGCTTACATTAGAATCTGCAATTAATCTTATATTTACACCTTGAAGTATAGCTATATCATCTTTTATATCTATTATTTTAAAAACTGTATCATTGTTATAAGAAGCTCTAGTAACATAATCACCAACATTAAAAAGCATATAATCATCTCCCCTAAATTATATGCTTTATTTTTATAAATATTATTTTTCCTTTTCAAATAATACTAGATTGTTAGCAATATCAACAAATATATTAATACTTAAAGCTTCTGCTCTTACATTTAAATCATAGTTATATTTATTTAAAACTTTTTCTATAACTTCTAAATTATATTCTTTTAAATTGTTTCTAATATTTTTTCTTTTAAATTTAAAGCTATCTCTAACAAGTTTAAAGAATAAATCTTCATCATAAACTTCCAACATTTTATCTTTCTTTTTAAAAGATACAACGATACTATCAACGTTAGGTCTAGGTAAAAAACTATTTCTTTTAACAATAAATTCCTTTTTAATATCATAATAATAATTTAAATAAACAGACAATGAACTATATTCTTTTGTTCCTACCTTGGCACTAAATCTATCTCCAACTTCTTTTTGGACCATAAATACTAAAGTATCAGCATCTATTTTACTATTGATTATCTTTTCTATAATGGGAGTTGTTATATAATATGGTAGATTAGCAACAACATACAACTTATCATATTTAAAAAGCTTTATATCCGAATTTACGTCCCTTTTTAAGAAATCTCCTAAAATAACATTGTAATTATTATATTCCTTTAAATTATCTTTTAAATAAGGGATAACTTCTTCATCTATTTCATAACATAAAACTTTATCATAATATGTACATAATTGTTTTGTTAATCTTCCATCACCACATCCTATTTCAATAACTAAAGAATTTGCTTTATCTTTTATTACATTAGCTATTTTATTAGTAATATTACTATCAATTAAAAAGTTTTGACCATATTTTTTCTTAAATTTAAAATTTTTTATTTCCATAACACATCACAATAAAATTATAACAAAAAAAATAGAAATTTAAAACTTCTATTTTATAATTCTTCTTCCGTTTCTTCTTTAGACAATTCTAAATTTTGTTTAACTACTTCTTTTTCATCAAATATTTCTTCAGGTAAACTGTTTTTCATATCATATATTTGATATTTATTTTTCTTTTTTTCTTTACCTAAAACTGATGCTACAATTAAGAAAAAGTTACTTACTATTAAACAATATAACATAGATACAACAAAAGTTAAATTATCTGAAAAGAAAGATGGATTGTAATTTATACCATATTTATGATATAAAACCATATTTGTATCTAATTTAGCTCTTACTCCAAATACGATTATTGCAGTAAATACAATACAACTTACAAAATTTAAAAGTAAATTGTCATTAATTTTACTATCTCTTCTAATAAGATTAACTATATATATAACTAATAATAAAATAAATGGTATAAAAACACTAATAGCATCAAGTAAACTTTTTTCTAATCTACTGTAAGTAGATAAAATACCAAATAAAACAGACATAATCGATAAGATAAAAAGTAATATTTTTAAAATTCCAAACATTTTTGCTAAAATTTTATTCATTATCTATTACCTCCAAACTCATTAACATACCAATTAGAAGATTCTTCAACAGCATTTATTAATCTACTATAATTTGATAAATTAGTAAAAAATGTATCTGCTGTAAAATTATAAATTGTATTTCTTACCGTATCTGTTGTCCAATAATATGAACTATTAAATAAAAGCCTATTTTCTAATCTTGAAACATCGACAGAAAGTTCTTTTCTTTCTCTTATTAAATTCTTATTAACATCATTATAGCTATTTATGTTTACTTCATATTTGTTAATTGCTTCTTCCACGTCAGTTTGAATAATTAATATACAATATGGTTGAATATTTCTATTAAGTTCCCTATTATAATTATAAACATCCGCTGCAGTAAATGAAGTTTTATTTATATTATAAAAATCAGTTTGTTTTATCTTTTCAACACATTGTTTTATTCTAGCATTATATGTTAAAGCAACTAATCTTCTTTTTTGGTCTCTTATTTCATCAACATTAATCTTGCTTATATTATTTTCAATAGTATCTACACTTGTTTTAAAAGAAGTATACTCTTTACTATCATTAATATTGTAAGTATATTGTCTATTTACTTCCAAATAGTGATAAACATTACTTAAAAGTAAATGTGATCCTAAAATAAGAGTTAGAACCATAAGACTATTTGCAAATAATTCAAATATTTCTTTAAAATAACTTTTCATATTTTTCATCCCTTTTTATTTATTTTTTAATAATAATTTCATAATTGTAATAACCAACAGCATTGCTATTAGCCCAAATTAATATCTCATAATTATCGGTACTTTTTAAATTAATTGATGTTGTTAATAACACATTATTTCTTATTTCACCTAAATTACCTTGTTTTATTTTTTCACCATTTTTAATAACGGCATAGTTTAAATTTTTTCTATTTACCATTTTACCATTATTATCGAGTTTTTTATCATTAATAGCAAGTTTATAAGTTATTTGATATTCATTATCATTTCTTACATAAAATTTATATTTATTAGATTTATCATAACTATTATATACTTTTACATTTTCAATATAGTTAGTAAAATTATCATATTGATATATCCCAAGTAAATCACCTTGGTGGATTGTATTATCGTTTATTTTATTATAATGTTTTGATAATAAATACCCAATGAACATTCCTAAAAATACTGCAAGTAATATAATTATAACAAATAAAATAAATTTTTTATTCTTTTCTTTTTCTTTATATTCATTTACTTCATTTGGACTTACTTCTTCTGTATATAAATAATTATCATCAAAGGATTTCTGTGTCATTTGAATCACCACCTTCTAAAACTTCAACATCATCATCAACTGTATTTAGTTTTTTGTTTAAATCTTCTTTTGCTTTTAATTTTTTCTTACTAAGTTTCGGTTGTTTCTTTTTATTAAATGCTATTTTTAATACTTTTAATAAATCATATACTACTATACCAACACAAGGTATTACTATAACAACAATCCATCCTACTTTACTTAGTATAAATTCTTGAATAAAACCAACCTTAGGAATAACAAATATAACTTTACCAATAACATCATCTTGACTTACATAATGTGTATCAGCTGTATTATTATTATCTCCTTTTGTTGAATAATAATATTTTCCATTTTCTATTTTTATATCAATTATTCTATGCGTGATAGTTATTTGTCCATTACCACGATTAGAATAAAAAGTAATTATGTCCCCTACTTCATATATGTTATTTTTATTTTTATAGTCAATAACAACATCTCCTGCCATTATTGTTTTTTCCATACTTGTTGTTAATATTGTGTACATATTAAACTTAATTTCATCCAGTCTGTTTTGCCTAGCATATATTTTAATTGTTACAATATAGAAAACTAATAATATAATTATTCCCATTAATACCCAAAATAAAATATTCGAAATTATTTTAGATAGTTTCTTAAAAAAGTCTCTCATAATTTTTTACCCTTTTCTATTCTTTTTTATTTTAATATGCATCTACATATAAATAACATTTAAATACCCTTGATACATTATCAACATTGTAATCTTTATCTACCCACATTCTAAACTTATAAGTATGTAAAGCCCCAGTTTCTACTGTTTTTTTGTATAATTGTTTTGAATGATTTTTTCTTAAATCTAATGTACTATCAGGTAAACCTTCAAATGAATTTACTTCATTTTCATTTATTGAAACAGCTTTACTATCTTCTTCTAAATATACTCTTACATATTTTTCATCTAAAGTATTAGAAGTTTCAATTGGAGTTAATGTTATCTCATAAGTAAGACGTTTTATTTCATTCGATTCAATTTTGGTTGAAATTGTAAATTCAAAATATTCACCATCACCAGATAATTTTTTACCAACTTCATCTGTCATTGGGTATGTGTTTTGCATATTTATTGCATTCGTTTTTTCATTAAATGAGAACATTACCGCTCCTGCATTTATAATATTATTATTTGTACCTTGTTTAATTTTAAACAAAGAAAATCCTGCAAAAGATACAAATAATGTTAATAAAACAAAAATAAGTACAAATAATAATAGTCTTTTTTGTTCCTGTTCTTCTTTTTGCAATATTTCATCTGCTACTTTATCTGCTACTTTCAATTCTTCGTTATTTAAACTATCTTTAATAATTGTAATATTTTCTTCATCGTCTAAATGTTCCATATAACAACATCCTTTCAAAAGACTTACTATCTTACTATAAATAGAATACCATAAATTATAAAAAATTAAAACCTAAAAGTGAAAAAAAATAAAAAAAAACAGTAATTATTTACTGTTTTTAGATTAAACATTTTTTTGTATTGTTTTTAGTATTAAATTGTTGCAACAACTTTAACTCCGAATTTGAAAGTATCAGTTTTTGTTGTATTAGTTGTTGTTCCCTCAGCTGTAGTATTACCATCAGTTGGTAAAACATAAGTATCAGCAACCCATGCTCTTAAAGTATAAGTTTCAGTAGCATTACCTGTTAAAGTTCCACTTGTAAGGTAATATTCAGTAATTAATTTACTACCATCAGTACCAACTAAAGTACCAGTATTAGCTTTAATAGATGAAACAAGCACACCAGTATTAGCACTACCAAGTCCAGGTACATATGTATCACCTTTTTTAAGGTTGAATTTAATATAATTTTCTGTTAATGGATTTGGAGTAGCTTTACCATTAGTAACATTAGCTAATGCAATTTCATAATTAATTTTAGTAGTCGCATTTGAAACAGTAGATGTTACAGTGAAAACTAAGTCTTGTGAAACACCTTCTACTCCTTTTGAACCTTCAGCATCAGTTGAAGGATAAACATTTTTTAGATTAATTGTACTAGTTTCAGCATATGAAACTGATACAGTACCTGTACTAATTACATTTTCTTTTGATCCATTAGCACTAAATGTATACATAGCGTAACTTACACCAATTACAACAACTAATAAAAGGATAACTCCTAAAACACTAAAAAGTAATGTTTTTTTGTTTTCAGTCATTTTTTTATATCTCCTTTCTTATTATTTGCCTAAAGCACTAACAGTTGAATCAACATTTACTTTTAATCTATAAGAATAGGTTTTTGTTGAATCAAGAGTATTAGTATTATCATCAGCAGTCATAGCAAATTTTGTAGTATCAGCTAACCACATTCTTAATCTATAAGTTTCAGCTGCTCCTGTATAAACTGCTCCTGCTTCATCAGTTACAGTATATAACACATACTTATCTGCTGTGCCACTAAGTATATTATCAGGCTTAACTATATCTGCTAAGCTTTTAGCAGCAACTACTGTTGTTTCAGTTGAACCACTAACTTTAGTTAAACCAACTCTAACATATTTTGTAGCTAATTGTTTTACTGTTTCCCCTGTTGTCACAGTTCCTGGAGTTACAGTAATAGTATAAGGTACTTTTACTACAGCATTAGTTTTTCTAGTCACAGTAAATTCAAAATACTCTCCTGCTGTTGTACTTGCCATAGCTGTTGCATCAGCAGTTGGTTGAGCATCAGTAATATTAATTACAGATTCAGATTCACTAAAACTCATAGTAATAGTCCCAACTTGTATTTGATTAGCCTTATCTGATGTGTTTGCAAAACTAAATGCAGCAAATGAAACACCTACTACTGCTACTACTAAAATAGCAACTCCTAATACAGATAACAATACTTTTTTAGAATTATTTTCTTCCATCATTTTGTTTAACCTCCTTTACAATAATAATATTATCTTATTTTGAAATTAAACGCAATAGATTTTTTAAATTTTTATATTTTTTTTACATAATATTAAATATTTTACAAACATTATCGGTTGTTTTTTTTGCAACTTCACTAATAGTTATATTTTTTATATTACTTAGACATTCTGCAATTAATTTTATATTTTTAGGTTCATTTACACTGCCTCTTATTGGAGATAAAAAAGGGCTATCTGTTTCAAGAACTATATTTTCTAATGGTATATCTTTAATAACGTCCTTTAAATTACTATTTTTAAATGTTAATACTCCTCCAATTCCTAACTTATATCCTAATTTTATATATTCATTTGCTACTTCTTTACTTTCACTAAAACAATGTATTACACCAAAAGATTTATAATTTTTAAGTATATCAATTGTATCTTTAACTGCATCCCTTGAATGAATAACAATTGGTAAGTTATATTTATTTGCTAGTTGTATTTGTTTTATAAATAATTCTTTTTGTTTTTCCTTATTCTTTTTAGTATAATGATAATCTAATCCTATTTCTCCAATAGCTACTAATTTATCTTTATTTTCTATTATTTGTTTTTCTAAAAGAATTAAGTCTTCAAGAGTATAGCTATCAGTACAATCAGGATGATATCCCAAGGTTAAATAAATATTATTATAATTTTTACATGCTTTTATATTTAATAAATTATCTTCTTTAGAATTACCACCTAAAATTAAATATAAAACATCTTCCTTTTTAGCATCATTAACTATTTTTTCTAAATCACTATCTTTTTCTATATGAAAATGTGTATCTATTAAAATCATTTTTATTCCTTCTTTCAATTCTTATTATTTAATAATCTCATGAACTAATTATATACTATATTTTCTTCTATTCCAAGTTTTAGAAAAATATTTTCAATTATAATAAAATTCAACAATTTTACCAAATAAAAAAAGGCCCTTATTAACCCTTAAACAACTTTTTTTAATCTAATACCAAATCCTAATAAAATAAGTAAATATCCTAAATCTAAAATATTTCTTGTTTGAATAATTGATGTTATTAAACCAATTATAAATAATACTAAAACTAACACTGCCATTTTTCTCATAATTATTCTCCTTTTATAAGTGTTTTTTAGTACTGCAAATTTAATATATCTTAAATAAATTTTAATTTCAAGAAAAAAACAACTGTAAATATTTAATTTACACTTGTTTTTACATTATTTTTCTATTTCTATTCTTTTAAATAGTACTTCAATTTGACCTAACTTATGATTGTTTTCTAAAGCACCAAATTCATTTAATGTATCATATGTATTTAAATTAGTATTTAATTGTTTAAATATTTTTTCAGTTGTCGTAGGCATAAATGGTGTTAAAAGTACTGATGAAATTCTTATTGATTCAAGTAAATTATATAAAACGGTTTGTAATCTTTCTAGTTTTTCTTCTTTAGCAAGTACCCAAGGAGTTGTATCGTCTATATATTTATTACATTCTCTTAAAAAGTTAAATATTTCTTCTAAAGCATCACTTATATATAATTTTTCCATATTTTTATCTACAACTGATTTTAAATTAGAAGCTTTATTTATAAGTTCTGTGTCTATTTCTTCATTTACTTTAGAATTAGAAATAACACCATCAAAATATTTATTAGTCATAGCTATTGTTCGATTAAGTAAATTACCTAATGTATTAGCTAAATCAGCATTTGTTCGAGCAATTAATGCTTCCTCACTAAAGTTACCATCACTTCCAAATGAAACTTCTCTTAAAGCATAATATCTAACTGCATCTACTCCATATTTATCAATATATTCTCTTGGATCTTTATAATTTCCTAAAGATTTACTTATTTTTCCACCATCTATTTTTAACCAACCATGTCCGAATACTTGTTTTGGAAGTGGTAAATCAAGTGCCATCAATAAAGCAGGCCAAATAATTGCATGAAATCTTACTATTTCTTTTCCTACTAAATGTAAATCTGCTGGCCAATATTTTTTAAATAAACTATCATCATCACTTAAATAACCAAGAGCAGTTATATAATTAGTTAACGCATCTATCCATACATAAATAACATGTTTTGGATTAAAAGAAACTGGTATTCCCCAACTAAAAGTTGTTCTTGATACACATAAATCTTCAAGTCCTGGTTTTAAAAAGTTATTAATCATTTCATTTTTTCTTGATTCTGGTTTTATAAACTCAGGATTATTTTTATAAAGTTCTTCAATTCTTTTTTGATATTTAGATAATCTAAAAAAATAACTTTCTTCTTCAACTAAATTAACTTCTCTTCCACAATCAGGACATTTACCATCTACAAGTTGAGTTTCAGTCCAAAATGATTCACATGGCGTACAGTAAAGTCCTTTATATTTATCTAAATATATATCATTTTGTTCATATAATTTATCAAATATTTTTTGAACTGCTTTTTCATGATATTCATCAGTTGTTCTAATAAACTTGTCATAACTTATTCCTAAACTTTTCCATAAATCTTTAGCATTATCTACTATTTCATCCACATATTCTTTAGGAGTTACACCTTTTTCCTTAGCTTTATTTTCTATTTTTTGACCGTGTTCATCTGTTCCAGTTAAAAAGAATACATCTTTTTCCTTTAATCTTTGATACCTTGCAATTGAATCTGCAATAATTGTTGTATAACAATGTCCAATATGAAAATTAGCACTTGGATAATATATTGGCGTTGTTATATAATATTTTTCTTTCATAATCTTTTCTCCTTTCAAAAAAAATATTACAAATATAGAAACGAATTTTTCGTGGTACCATTCTATTTTGTAATATTAATTACCTTTTTCTCTTAACGCGAGTAACGAATTTATTTACATATCAATAAATCAGTTTTGGAAACCATGTTCAATTACATTTATTACTTATTTTCACCAAACATAAGCTCTCTTTAAATTAAATAATAATCTACTCTTTTCCTCACAACATTTAATTAATGTAAAAATTATAACACATATTTTTTTATTCTTCAATATATTTTCCTAAAAATTTAGCTGCTATTGAAACAGTTTTTTCTTCAAATTCTCCTAAATTATTATCTAAAGAGAAAATTATTACTGCTCCGATAGCATCACCACTTACAATAATAGGACTAATTGCATAACTAGCTGTTTCTTTTTTATCTTCAATAAAATTAAAATCTCTTAATTTAGGTTCTAACACTACTTCTCTTTGTTCAATTATATTATCTAGTTTAGAAGATATGCTTTTATCTAAGTATTTTTTCTTTAAATCTCCTGCTACTGCTACAACTTTATCTCTATCAACAATCATAATATTTTCTAGTATAGCTTCGTATATTGAATTAACATAACTTTTATAAAATTCCATAATGTTTCCAAGTGGCGAATATTTTTTTAAAATAATATTATCACTATCTAAATATATTTCTACAGACTCCCCATCTTTTATTTTCATATTCTTTCTTATTTCTTTTGGAATTACTATTCTACCTAAATCGTCTATTCTTCTTACAACTCCTGTTGATTTCAAAAAAAATCACCCTTTCATCTTACTACATTTATAATTTCCTTTTAATACATTTTTATACTTAAAAATCATAAATTTTTTCTCTATATACATTATAATATTAATAAAGGGTAATTTTCATTGGTAATATTTTCCAATTGCGTTTAAAATGAAAAAATGTGTCTTTTAAATTAACACATTTTTTCTAATAATTTATTTAAAGTAAGTATATATGACTTATCTTTATTATGTTTTTTTAGTTTTATATGTAGTTTATTATCTTTATAACTAAAAATTATATCTTTACTTATATTTAGTGAAGTTACTATTAAATCTTCATAATTTAATTTTTCACTTATTTCCTTACTAAATATTATTTCAATAAACAAGTCATTATTTATAAATATTTTGCCTTCTAATTTTCTTAAATAACTTTCAAATAATTCTTCATTCATATAAATAATCATGTTATTATCTAATTTACCAAATCTATCCTCTAATTCTTTTTTAACATCATTATATGAGGTAATGTTAGTTATATTATTAATCATTTTATGAATAGTTAATTTTAATTCTTCTTCAGTTACATAACTATTATCAATATGATTATTTACTTCAATTAAAGGAATAGTTTTTTCCTGGACTTCTTCCACTTTTTCTCCTTTTAATATTTTAATTTCATTATTAAGCATTTTCATATAAAGTTCAATACCAACGGCATCGATAAATCCTGCTTGTTCTGCTCCTAAAATATCTCCTGCTCCACGGATAGAAAGATCCCTTGCTGCTATATTAAATCCACTTCCAAGCTCAGTAAACTCTTTAATAACTTTTAATCTTTTAATAGCATTTTCTGTTAATGTTTTATTTTTATTATACATAAGATAAGCATAAGCTGTTCTTTCACTTCTTCCTACACGTCCTCTTATTTGGTAAAGCTGACTAAGTCCAAAATTTGAAGCATCATAAATAATTAAACTATTGGCATTAGGTATATCAATTCCTGTTTCTATAATAGTTGTACAAACCAAACAGTCATACTCTTTATTTACAAATCTATTCATTATATCTTCAAGTTCATTTTTAGGAAGTCTTCCATGAGCATAAACAATTCTGGCATCTGGTACTAATTTTTGTAATTCTTTTACCTTATTTTCAATTGTTTCTACTTTGTTGTATAAAATAAATACTTGCCCATCTCTTGACATTTCTTTATATATTATATCTTTCACTATTTTATTATTTTCTTCTAAAACATAAGTTAAAACAGCATGTCTATTCTTGGGTGGAGTTTCTATTAAAGAAAGATTTCTAAGACCCACCATAGCCATTTGCATAGTTCTAGGTATTGGTGTTGCTGTTAGAGTTAAAATATCTATATTTGATTTAAATTCTTTTAATTTTTCTTTATGGGCAACACCAAATCTTTGTTCTTCATCTACGATTAAAAGTCCTAAATCCTTAGGTTTTATATCATTACTTAGTAATCTATGAGTTCCAATAACAAAATCGATATTGCCTTCTTCTAATTCTTTTAAGATTTTTATTTCCTCTTTTTTTGATGTAAATCTATTAAGAATACCTATTTTAACAGGATAGTTTTTAAATCTTTCAACAGCATTTTCATATTGTTGTTTAGATAAAAGTGTTGTGGGACACAAATATAAAACTTGTTTTGAATCATTTATTGCTTTAAATGCTGCCCTAAAGGCAACTTCTGTTTTACCATATCCAACATCCCCACATAATATACGATCCATAGGAACATCACTTTCCATGTCCTTTTTTATTTCACTAATAGCTCTTATTTGATCTGGGGTTAAATCATATATAAATTCATTTTCAAAAAGCGTTTGCATTTCACTATCCTTACTATAAGCAAAACCCTTTTTTAAGCTTCTTTCGGCTTGAACTTTTAATAATCTACTAGCCTCATATCTTATTTTTTCTTTAACCCTTTGCTTTGTTTTTTCCCATGCTGTACTGTTTAAACTATTAATTTTAGGAGCATATCCTTCTTTACCTGTATACTTACTAATTAACTCTATTTTTGAAGCTGGAATATAAAGCTTATCATTATCAGCATATAAAACCTCAATATAATCTTGTAGCATATTATTCTTACTAAGCGTTTTTATACCATTATAAACCCCTATACCATGACTATCATGAACAACATAATCACCAATTTCAAGTTTATTCAAATCTTTTATTCTTGTAGCAAAATTAAAGTTGAACTTTCTTCTTTTAGTTTCTTTCTTTTTATTATAAAGTTCATATTCACTTATAAAAATATAATTATCTAGGCTAAAACCTTCTTTTAAATCATATTTTACTATATTTACACTATTTTCTTTAATATTAAATATATCTGTTAATAAATATGGAACATTAAGAATTTCTATAAAGTTATTAACATTAATTGTTGATAAACATATTACTATTTTTTTGTTAAGTTCTAAATTTTCTTTTAAATATTTATTAATTAATTCAATGTTTGAATTAAACCTTTCAATACTTTTGACATTAAAAGAAACAACTTTTTTTACTAAAGAAGTATCATCATCCAGAAAGAAATAATAATTCACATGTTTTTCGTGTATTTCATTTATATCATAAAGTGGATTTTCTATATCAAGTTCAAATATATCATTTATTATTCTTTCATAAGATATTTTTATTTGGGAATAATCTTTAAATATTACTAAAGGATCTTTTAAATATTCATATAAAGAAGATGTATCATTATTTGTATTTTGTATAGAATAGATTTCTATATTATCAATATTTTTAAGTGATTTTTGACTTTCTGGATCAAAATATCTAATAGATTCAACGATATCACCAAAAAATTCTATTCTTATTGGGTTTTCTTCATTTAAAGGGAATATATCAAGGATAAAACCACGAACACCAATTTCACCAGGTTTTGTTACTAAAGTTTCTTTTTCATACCCTATTTCATATAAATTATCAACCAATTTTTTTAAATTAATATCTGTTCCTACTTTTATATTTATTATATTGCTTTTAAAGTTTTCAATACTAGGTAATTTTTTTAGATATCCATTTATATCTGTTATTACTATTTTTTTATTATTTTTTAATGTTTCTTTTAAAAGATTTAACTTTTCAACCTTTAATTCAGGACTTTTACTTGTTGCAAGTGATGCTAAAACATCATCTGTTTCATATAAAAACACATCTTTTGTATCATTAAAATTTTGATATAATTTATTAGCTTCATATATTGTAGGAGTAACTACAATTATTCCTTTATTTTGACTATTTAATAATTTATTTAAATAAAGCGAAAAAAAGCCTAAATTCATTCCCTTTAGGCCTATGTTATTTTCATTATAAGTTTTAATAATATTATCAAATATATTCATAACATCATCTCTATTCATTATACTTACTCATTACTTTTTCAAAATCTAAACTTACAAAATCATTAATTATATTATTTGTTATTTCAAATTTTTTATGTAAAGCTTCTAATTCTTCTTTGCTAAAACTTCCTAAAACATAAGATTTTGTATCTATATTTTTGTCATTAGAAATACCTATTTTTAGTCTTTTAAACTCTTCTGTGTGTAAATTTTGGCTTATATTTTTAAGGCCATTATGTCCTCCACTTGAACCTTTATATTTTAATTTTATTTTAAAACAAGGCATATCAAGATCATCGCTTATTATTAAGATATCTTCTACATTGATTTTAAAATAATCAACATATTTTTTTACAACTTCACCAGACAAATTCATATAAGATAAGGGCTTTAAAAATATTACTTCTTGATTATTTATATTTTTTTTCAAATACATTCCATTAAATTTGATTTTAAATGTATCATTATTTAAATAATTATCTATTACCATAAATCCAATGTTATGTCTTGTAGTTTTATATTCTTTTCCTGGATTTCCAAGTCCTACAATTAATTTCAAAATAAATCACCTCAATTATTTTTCAATATCTATAATTTGTCCTTCTTCTGTTTCTATTTTATATTTTCTAGCAAACAAATCAACATATATTACCTTACCAGAGCCTTCTTTTGTTTTAATATGATCTCCTACTTTTGGCAAATCTTTTTTATATTCAAAATAAGATTCGTTTTCATAAGCAAGACAACACATAAGTCTTCCGCAAACTCCATTTATTTTTTCAGGATTTAAAGCAAGGTTTTGATTTTTTGCCATATTAATTGAAACACCATTTAAATTATCTAAGAAACCATGACAACAAAGTTTTCTACCACATTGTCCATATCCTCCGATTTCTTTAGCTTTATCACGAACCCCTATTTGACGAAGTTCTATTCTTGTTCTATATATTGCCGCAAGACGTTTAGCAAGTTCACGAAAATCAACTCTATCATCTGCTAAAAAGTTAAACAAAAGCTGTTTTCTATCAAATGTAAAAGACGCTGATAAAATTTTCATATCTAATCCTAATTCATCTTTTATCCTTTCACAATCTTCCAACGCTTTAATTGAATCTTTTATGTTAATATCGTTTTGCTTTTCATCTTCTTTTGTTGCCTTTCTTAGAACATTTTTTACTTCATTTTGAAGTAATGTTTGATCTATATTAATAATACTAGTTTTAACAATACCATATTGCTCACCACGTTCCGTTTCCACAATAACAGCATCTTTTTTATCTAAATCTAAACCATTTATATTAAAATAGTATATTTTATTTGAATTAACAAAACTTATTCCTACAACATCTATCATAAATTACCTCCCGAGAAAGTTATAATAAAATTATTTACAAATAATTCTCTATTTACATTATAACTTGATTTACTTTGAAAATCATTAATAATTTCAATTTTTCTTATTATATCACCAATTTCATTAAAATCACTAACATTTTTTATATCATCAATATAGTTTTCAAAGTATTCTAGATTCCTTTTTAATTTATAATTTAAAATATCTATATATAGCTTTATTCCTATATCAAATAAAATATCTATTTTATCTGTAAGGTTTGTAATATCGTAAAATGCGATTAATTTTGTCTTATCTTGCTCCAACCTTTTATAAAAATCTATTATGTTTTTTATTTCTTGTTCTACAAAAATATCAAAATCTTCTTTTTTATCTGTTTTTTCATATATTTTTTTAAAAATATTTTTGTTTAATTTTTCTTCATTTATTAATGATAACACCTGACACCTTGAAATAATCGTATCTAAGCAGTTATAAATATTATTTGTTAAAAGAATAGCTATTATATTAGGACTAGGTTCTTCTAAAAATTTTAAAATAGTATTAGCTGAACTTTTATTTAATAATTCAGCATTTTTTATTATATAAATTAAATACTTACCATAAAGTGGTTTAACACTAAATTCTTTTTGCAATTCTAATAATTGCTCTTTTTTTATCATTTTAGAGTCTGTTTCAATTATTTTTAAATCAGGATAATTATTTGTATCTATGTTTAAACATATATTGCATGAAGAACAAATTTCATCCTCTTTTTTTGGACACAAAAAAGATTTTGATAAAGACATAGCTATATCAAATCCATATGGACAATCATTTGTTTCAATTAAATAAGCATGTGATATTTTATCACTTTTTATTATTTTTGAAATTTGATTATAAAATAATGGTTGTTTTTCTTTGTAATCTTCTAACATTTTTACCTCTTTATGTAATTAATAAAAAAGCAATAATAGTAACTAAACCCGGTATTCCCAAAAGTCCCACAAAAATAATTGAAAATATATTTATGGGAATTATTAAGTTTAAAGGTAACGCTATTAGATTATAAATATAAAGAATAAATGGTGCAAGTAAAAATCCTCTTAAAATTTTCAGTATATTTTTCATAGGCCTCCCTTAAAATATATGAAAATAATAATTTTTATAGTACTTCTTTTCTATTCTTTATCGCAGATTCAAGAGTAAGTGAATCAACATAATCTAAATCTCCTCCAATTGGAATGCCACTTGCTATTTTAGTAATTGATACATTCTTATTTTCTAATATTTTTTTTAAATATAAAGATGTTGTATCGGCTTCAATTCCTGACTTTATTGCTAAAATTATTTCTTTAATATTATCTTTTTCTATTTTTTCTACTAATGATTTTATTTCAATATCGTTTGGACCAATATCATCAAGTGGTGATATTAAACCTCCAAGAACATGATAATATCCTTTGAAATTTCCTATTTTCTCAAATAAGAAAACATCTTTAGAATCCTCTACTACAATAAGTGTATCTTTAGTTCTTGTTTTGTCCTTACAAATACTACATATTTCTTCATCTGTTAATGTTCCGCATTTTTTACATGGATGGATGTTCTTTTTAGAATTTTCTATATTTTTACTAAATTTTTCACAATCTTCTTCACTAAAACGCAATACAGCAAAAGCAAGACGTTCTGCTGTTTTTTCACCAATTCCAGGAAGAAGTTTGAAAGACTCAATTAAGTCACTTAACGTTTTTGGATACATAAAACTACATAAGTCCTGGCATCATATTAGCATATTTGCCAAGTTTCTTATTAGTCACATCATCAATTTGTTTAAATGCATCATTAATAGCTAAAGTAATCATATCTTCTAAAATAGATAAATCTTCTTTTAAATCTTCATCTTCTTCAATCTTAACATTTTTAATATTCCTAGTTCCTGATACAACAACAGTAACTAAACCATTTTTACCTATAAATTCCATTTCATTAATTTCTTTTTGAGCATTTGCAATATCTCTTTGCATGCTTTGTGCTTGTTTTAAAATAGCTTGCATATTCATATTTCATCTCTCCTTTTTATTGTATTTCAACAAAATCTTGACCAAAAAGGTCAACAGCATCTTTTAATGATTCTGGTGCTTCTTTGTTTTCTATTTTATCATATTTTTCATTTTCTTGTGTTTTTTCTAACACAATTTCTTCTTTATAAGTGTATGTTATACCATTTTTTTTATCTAAAATAAATTTATTTTTAATTTGTTCCCACTCATCATCTAAAACAACTGAAACTTTATAATTTTTGTTAACTATTAAATAAATAAGTGATTCAATTTTAGATATATTTAAAAGGGCATTTTCCAATGTAGAATCATATTTAAATGAAATAATAACATCTTTTTCACCAACTACCCTTACATTTCCATCAATTAAGAATGATACAACACTCCCAAATTCTTTATTGTACAAATAATCAGATAAATTCACCCAACAAATTTTTAAATCTTCTAATAAATTTTTATTAGCAAGCGCTAATGCATTATTAATTCTTATCTTATTAATTTCGAATATTTGTTCGTTGCTTTTGTTTGCTTCAATTTCATTTTCTTTTTCAACATTATTGTTAATATCTTCCTTTTGCTTTTCTTTTGGCTTTTCCTGGAGTTCCTCTTTTTTGACAGCCTTTTCTTCATTATCAACTATTTCTATATTTTTCAATAAATTTTCAACTTTTAAAAATGCCACTTCTAATAATACCTTTTGATAACAACTATTTTTCATATTATTAACTGTATCATTTAAAATATCAATCATTTCAAATATTTTATCTTTATCAAGCCCATATGTATTATTACTTATTAACATGTTTTTTAAATACTCAATTAACTCAGTTGCAAATAATATAAGATTTTTTCCTTTTTTGCCTAAATAATCAAGTTTTTCAAGTGCTTCTTTTGTATTACCGTTAACAAGGGCACTAACTATATCAAAGAGTTCTTCTTCTTTAACTATTCCTTTTATTTCATAAAAATCATCTATCGTTATATTAGTAGAACAGCAAGCCAATTTATCAAGTAGATTAATTGCATCACGAAGTCCACCATCTGAATATTTAGCTATTAAATTTAGGACTTCTTCTTCTACCTTTATATTTTCTTTTTCTACAATATACTTTAATTTTTTTACAATATCTTCTTCGCTTATTTTCTCAAAATTAAAGCATTGACATCTTGATATAATAGTTGCTGGAACTTTATATAGTTCTGTTGTAGCTAAGATAAATATAACGTGTTGTGGTGGTTCTTCAAGTGTTTTTAACAAAGCATTAAATGCCCCGATTGAAAGCATATGTACTTCATCAATAATATAAACTTTATACTTTGAAATAGAAGGCATTAATGTTACTTTGTCTCTTATTTCTCTTATCTCATCAACGCCATTATTTGAAGCGGCATCCATTTCAATAATATCAGGATGATTTTTTTCATTAAATGCTATACAGCTTGGACATTTTTCACAAGGTATATCATTTATAGGACTTTCACAATTCAACAATTTAGCTATTAATTTAGCTATTGTTGTTTTTCCTGTTCCCCTAGGTCCTGAAAATAAGTATGCATGAGATGTCATATTTCTATCAATAGTATTTTTTAATATTTTTGTTACGTATTGTTGCCCTACCACTTCTTCAAACGTTTGTGGTCTATATTTTCTATATAATGCAAGATAGCTCATTTTGCACCCCCTAATTAATAATAAATCATATATAGATTATATCATAAAAAATACTTATTTACTCACATTTTTAGTGTTTTTTATTTATGTTTCACGTGAAACATTACTTTTTCATGACTTATTAACAATTATAATTCATAAGTTACAAAAAGTGTTGTTAATATCACACTAATCTTACCCAATTATTTCCCGGGAAATAATTTATAGCAAAAAATTTATAAACTACATTAATAAAAAAAGTAATAATTTGCATATAATGCATATTAAAAAGATAAATATATAAAATAGTATTATAGTATAATCAATATTTATATAAGTAATTTATTAAAAGTAATAAGATATATCAATGTTTCACGTGAAACATTGAATTTATATAATAATTATACTTAATTCGTAAGACTTATTAACAATTTTATTTCATAAGTTACAAAAAGTGTTGTTAATATCACACTAAATTGACCCAATTATTTCCCGGGAAATAATTTGTAACATAAAAATACAAAATTATATTATTAAAAAAGTAATGTTCCACGTGGAACATTACTATCTTTTTGATTTAAAAAAATCGCTTAAAACCGTTTTATATTCATACATATCAAGCATTTTGTTTATATTTATATTGTTTTTATTAGCATTTTCTACATTTTTATAATTTGAATCCAATATATAGTATACATTTTTTATTCGAGATTCAGCAATGGCTGATAAACACATATTACATGGTTCTAGTGTTACATATAAATCACAATCATTTAATCTCCATGATTTAAGCTTCTTGCATGCTTTAATAATAGCTAGCATTTCAGCATGGTATATAGATATATTTTTTAAATTTTTCTTATTATATGCTTTTGAAATAATCTTATTATTCATAACAATAACAGCACCAACAGGAATATTTCCTTTATTTTGTGCTATTTTTGCTTGTTTTATTGCCTCTAACATGTATTTATTCATATAACCTCCAATAAAAAAGTGCACACATATAGGGATTATTAAGGCTGCTACTTTCCAGTCCTGACCTGTTTTTAATATATATGTTGCACAGGTAAAATATTATATTAAAACATATAAAATGTCAATTCATTTAACAATGTTTCACGTGAAACATTGTTAAAATATATATTATTTATACAAAAATAGTAATATTCATATATATATTATACGTTTGCAATAGGAAATTTACAGAATTTTTATTATCAAAGTAATGTTCCACGTGGAACATATATTATTTTTATATAATTATACTTGCAATATTTAATATTAAAAAGTAATTGTTAAGAATAATAGTATAAATTCAATGTTTCACGTGAAACATTGAATTTATATAATAATTATACTTAATTCGTAAG
>URYZ01000004.1 GCA_900552235.1 uncultured Mycoplasmatota bacterium
ACATCCATTATATGGTAAAAGAGTTAAATATTCTAAAAAATATGCTGCTCATGATGAAAAGAATGAAGCAAAAGTAGGAGATACAGTTAGAATTTCAATGACTAGACCTTTATCAAAAACTAAAAGATATGAATTAGTTAAAGTTATTGAAAAAGCTGTAATTTTATAGGAGGTAATATTATGGTAATGCAAGAAAGTAGATTAAAAGTTGCTGATAACTCTGGTGCAAGAGAACTTTTAGTTATCCGTGTTATGGGTGGAAGTAAAGTTAAAAGTGCTAATATCGGTGATGTAATCGTTGGTACTGTTAAAAAAGCTATACCTAATAGTCCTGTAAAAGAAGGTAAAGTTGTAAAAGCAGTTATAGTAAGAACTGTTCAAGGTGTTAGAAGAAAAGACGGAAGTTATATTAAATTTGATGATAACGCTTGCGTATTAATTAAAGATGATAAAACTCCAATCGGTACAAGAGTTTTAGGCCCAGTTGCTAGAGAACTTCGTGAAAAAGAATATCACAAAATTGTATCACTTGCACCTGAGGTTTTATAGGAGGATATATGAAAGTTAAAGTAGGAGATAAAGTATTAGTTATTGCTGGAAAAGACAAAGGTAAAGAAGGCAAAGTAATTAAAACTTATAAAAAATTAGATAAAGTTGTTGTTGAAGGTTTAAATATGGTTAAGAAACATTCTAAACCTAGAACTACTGAAGACAAAGGTGGAATATTTGATATTGAAGCACCTATTCATGTATCTAATGTAAAAGTTATAAACAATAATAAAGAAGAAAAAGCTAAAGTAGTTAAATCTGAAGCAAAGAAAGAAACTTCAAAAAAGAAAACTACTAGCAAAAAGGAAGCAAAGTAGGTGAATTATGAGTAATTTTAAAACTTTATATGAAAAAGAAATTAAAAATAGTTTAACACTATTTTAAAAGTTTTTTAAATGCTTCTTTATGAAAATTATTAATACTTCTAACCGAATAATGCTTTTGTGGTTTTCCATATTTATCAAATTCCATATAATCCGCTATATAATTTAAGCTTTGTTTGTGCCAATAAATTCTAACAATTATCTCTGTTTCATAACCAATTAACTTCTTTGATTCACACAATTCCATTATTTTTTCTTCACTTGAGGGAAATATAATTGTTCCTAAATTTAATCTTTTTGGCATTTCACCTCATCCTTTACTACAATATAATGCATATATGCTGCCATTAAACAGCCTAATATTATACATAAAAATACACTAATATATATACTTGGAACTAACGCTGTAATTATAAAAAATGAAATCCAAGTAAATGTAGTACACATTACTGTAGAATGTAAGTGAAACGTTTCTCCCAAAAAACTCCTTGTGAAGAAAAATCCAATAAGGAAAAAGGCAAGTTCCGAAAAAGCATCATTAAATACTGCAATGACTACAACTCCTATTGTTTGTATAAGTTGAATTGGTACAGTTATTCCATAGAAAATTATATTTTCTATAAGTTGCCTCGTTTTATCCGCATTGGCAACTGCAAAATTTTCTATATTTGCCGTATCCGCAAACCAAATCCCATCTTTATGCTTTCTTTTCTTTTTTTCATTATCTTTAATTTCATTAATTTCTATTTTTTTATTTTCTTTTTCATCCAAAACAAACCACCTTCTTTCATAGAATTTAATTGGCCCTTAATATTAAATTCTACTTTAAATAGCTAAACTATTTAATAATCTTTGCTGCAAATTTTTTAGCAAAGTTTTCTTCCTTCTTAAATGAAGGAAACCAAAGTATAGAACCACTCATAAGCCAACCCTTTCTTTTTTATTCCTTTTTCTTTTTATTTTTTATAATAAATTCTTTAACTAGAATAATTATAAACATTAATAATAAATAATCAGAATATATTAATAATTTGTTTAAACCATTGATACTTGTATAATCTATAAATCTAAGCTTATATAAATAACAAATGTATTGAATAAATACTGAAATAATATAACAACTTAAACTATATAAAATATATTTCTTATTTTTATTTGAAAACATATAACTAAATATTATTATAAATAACGGAATAAATATTTGTAAGACACCATTACCAAATAAGTTAAACACAATTATATTTAATATCAAATAAAGAATTGAATATTTAAATATATTTTCGAAATCTTTAATCGGAAATATTAAAAATATAACCGCATAAAAATCTAATAAAGTTGCAATCCAAGCAAATATATATTCTAACACTTTGGGATAATCTATCTTTGATAAATTTTCAACTGTTAACTTATAATAAGGTAATCCCATACTTTCAAATGCAACATTGAATACAATTAGCATACTCATTATTATAAATATCCACACAACAACTTTAGCAATTTTTTCACTAACTCCTAACCATTTACAAAACTCTTTCATATACATCACTCCTTCATTATACAACATATTTAAAAATTTTATGCGCAAAGGAAACGCAAATTTCATTTTTTTAGCATTTTTTGGTATTTTTTGCCATAAATTTTCAAAATTATTGTACCATAAGCCCAAAAAAAATAAATAGAGTTAACTATTTATTATCTTTTTTTGATTCCTTTTTATCTTTTTTATCCGCAACTATACTTGTTTTTGTTACTAGCCAAATTATTAATACAAGTATAGCCAAATAAATATACTTGCCTAAAACTTTATCATTTAAAAAATAAATTATTGATGCAATGGCAAAAAGTAAATTCATAGCATAAATTGCTAAAACTGTATTTCTATGACTTAAACCAAGTTTTAATAATTGATGATGTAAGTGACTTTTATCAGGTAAATATATAGGTTGATGTTTTATTGCTCTTCTTATTATAGCAAATAATGTATCAAGTATTGGAATACCTAATATTAATATTGGTACAAAAAATGATACCATAGTAGCAGTTTTAAATCCTAAAAGCGATATAGTAGCTATCATAAACCCTTGAAACATACTTCCTGAATCTCCTGAAAATATAGTTGCAGGATAAAAATTATGATATAAAAAGCCTAAAGTTGATCCTAACATTATAAATGCTAAAGTTATATGTAATGAGTTTAAATTAGAACTCATAAAAGCAATTACTCCAATTGTTAAATAAAATATCGAACATGTTCCACTTGATAAACCGTCTAATCCATCAATTAAATTAATTATATTTATACAAGCTAAAACAAATATAATTGTAAGAGGATAAGTAAATATTCCAAAGTTAACATATATTCCAAATATTGTTATTTCATTTAACAAAATATTTCCATAAAAAATTATTACACATGCTGCTAAAATTTGTCCGATTAACTTTGTTTTAGCTTCCAAAGGTTTTATATCATCAATAACCCCTGTTAAAACTATTATAAAACTACCTATTAATATTGAATTCATTTGTATACTTTGAACTCCAAATAACATATAACCAAATAAAAAACCTAAAAATATTCCTAAACCTCCAAGTCTTGGCATAGGTTTAGTATGAACTTTCCTTGCATCTGGTATATCCATTGCTCCAATATGCTTTGCTATTTTTTTAACATAAAAAGTTATGCATAATGTAAATAGAAAACATGTTAAGACAATTAATAATATATGACTTGTATTGTTTAAATTTAGCATAAAATCACCTGTAATAAGTATACCACGGTTAATAAATTATGTAAAATAAAAACATTTAATCATATGACTAAATGTTTTATTTATGGTAACTTTCATTATTTATTATTTTAAATCCACGATAAATTTGTTCTAATAATATTATTCTAAATAATTGATGTGGAAAAGTTAATTTAGAAAAAGATATTTTTTTATTAGTAAGTTTTTTTATTTCATCACTTAGACCATTAGAAGACCCAATTAAGAAAGTTATATTACTATTGTTAGTTAATTCTTTTTCTAAAAATTTAGAAAATTCTACACTTGTATATTCACACCCTAGTATATCTAAAATAACTAAATTATCTTTTTCTTTAATATGATTTAATATATTATCTTTTTCTTTTTGTAAACAAGATTTTATATCATCATCTTTTTCATCATTTAATTCAATTATTTCTAGCTTTGTATATTTATTTAATCTTTTTTTATACTCTTCAATAGCCAAGTTAAAATAATTTTCTTTTATTTTTCCTAAGCATATTATTTTAATCATATTATACCTCAATTGTTTCTAAACTTTCATCTTGTTTAGCTATATATGTTTTATTTATTTTAACATTACTTTTTTCTAACATTTTATCTAATTCAAGGCTTGCAAGCTCTGGTGTATTATTTTCCTCACTTAAATGGGCTAATACAATATATTTTGTTTTATCTCCAATTAAAGTACTTAAGTATCTTGAACAATCTTTATTAGATAAGTGCCCTTTATCGCTTAATATTCTTTGTTGTAAGAAAAATGGATATTTTCCATTCATAAGAAGTTTTACATCATGGTTACTTTCTATTATGTACATATCTTTATTAACAATATTCGTTAATATCTTTTTATTTATATAACCTGTATCTGTTATATATACTAGTTCTTTAGAACCCTCTTTTATATTAATTCCAATACAATCACTATCATGTGAAAGATTAAAATAAGATACTTCTAAATCATCCAAAATATATGGTTTATCAAAATAGGTAATGTCACATATATTTTTTTCTATAACCTCATCATTTCTTGAAAATACAGTTGGTTTAAATTCTTTATAAACTGATTTTAAACCTTTTATATGATCAACATGGGCATGCGTTATAAAAAGTAAATCGATATTTATATCTTTATTTAATCTTTTTTTTATTTCTTTACTTGATATGCCTGCATCAATTAATATATTTTTAGATTTTGTTTCAACAAGAGTTGTATTTCCTTTAGAACCACTTGCTATTACAGTTACTCTCATTTATATAGTGTTAATGGGTCAAATATTTGATTATTATATCTAGCCTGAAAGTGAAGGTGACATCCAAAAGAATAACCTGTATCTCCCATTAGGCCAATTACTTGTCCCATTTCTACTCCTTGACCTTTTTGAACTAATAGTTTTGACATATGTCCATATAAAGTTATATAACCATTGTTATGATTTATTTCTACATAATTACCTAAACTTGAGTTATATTTAGCTGTAATTACTGTTCCATCATTAGCAGCATAAATTGGCGAATTACATCCAAGTCCTGCGATATCAATTGCTCCATGATATCTATAGTAACCTAATCCATTGTCATGTCCAAAGTAAGTTGTTATTACATACCCTGATCTTGTTGGCCAAATCCAAATACCTGTATTACCTATAACAAACTGTGTTCTACTTCCTGTTTTTACAATACGATTTATTGCCGCTTTTGTTTCTACAGTACTAATTGTAACAACATCAAGTATTTTTCCATTCTCTTTTTTAATACTTCTTGTTACAAGTTCCTCTCCTGGAACACCATTTTGAACAATATTAGTATATCCAACATAATAATTTGGATCTTCAACTACTTCTGTTTTATATTCTTTTTCCTGTAATACTTGTTCTTTTGTTTCTTCTACTAAAGTAATAATAGGCTTTATTGTATCTACAACTACTTCTTTACCAGCATATAATAATGTATTTTCACTATTAATATCTTTATTAGCAATTAAAAATTCATTAACACTTAATTTATTATTATCTGCAATAGAACTAACAGTATCACCAGCTTTTACAATATACTTTTTTAAATTATCGGTTGTTCCGAAAAGTAAATAATTAGCAAGTTCTTTACTATTTGTAAAGATATTTTCATTAACAGAAATATAATCTTTTTTAATAGTAATTTTATCTTTTAAGTAAATGCTTGAAATTATTTTACCTTCTTTTCCTTCCTCTACTTCTTTTTGTTTATTTAATCTATAATTTTCATAATCCTCTTCATCAATAAAAGCTTTTACAGTTTGATCAACAGCATCATTTAAAATATTTTTATCTAAAATATAAACATAGTTTGTAACATCTTTTTCTATTTTTTCGCCTGTTGCTTCATCAAGTGTTGTTTTTGTAGTTACAATTGTTACTTTATATCCTTCAATTGTGAAAGATTCTTTATCTTTTATATCATTATATATTTCTTCTTCTTTTTTAATATTATTACTGTATGTTGTTTCTTTTTGTATTTCTAACCCCTTAGGGATATATACTTTATCAGCATTATATTGTAGTTTTATTTTCTCTTGTTCTTTATCTATTAGTTTTTCAAGATCTTTTTTAGAATTAATTAGTCCAATTGATTTTCCTTCTAAATATACACGATAAACCTCATGAGCCTCATAATATTTATTTGAAAAATCTGTTAAATAAACCCCTAAAAAACTAATTAAAATAGCTACAAATATTGTCAATATTAAACTAGTTTTTTTCAAATTTTTCACCTTCTTTATTCTTTAGTATCATTTTTATAATTTAAGAATGATGTTGTGTTTTTCTTAAATAATACTTCAGCAGTACCTATTCTACCACTTCTGTTTTTTCTTATAATTATTTCTGTTTTACTCATATTATCATCAACTTTTGCTTCTGGATGGTAATAATCATCACGGTAGATAAACGCTACAATATCAGCATCTTGTTCAATTGACCCAGACTCTCTTAAATCACTTAAAATAGGTCTTTTATCTTCACGAAGTTCTGGTGTTCTTGAAAGCTGAGCAAGACACAAAATAGGAACGTGAAGTTCTAAGGCAAGTGTTTTTAATGATCTTGATATTTCTGACACTTCTTGTTGTCTATTTCCAGCATATCTATTTGCTCCACCAATTAATGTTAAGTAATCTATTACAATCATACCTAAATTATTATCCAAACTTGCTATTCTTCTTGATTTCGCACGAATATCTCCAATAGACACACCAGCAGAATCATCAATATATATATTTAATTCTCCAAGTTGGCTAATTGCTTCATTAACTCTTTTCCAGTCATCATTTTGTAAATTACCATTTTGAAGTTTTGATGATTCAATTTGTCCAATTGAACTTATCATACGCATAACTATTTGTTCAGCTGGCATTTCAAGAGTAAATATTATTACTGATTTTCCTGAATTAATCGCAGCATTTGTAGCAAAATTTATTCCAAGGGCAGTTTTTCCCATCGCAGGACGTGCCGCCAAAATTATTAGTTCATTTTTATGAAACCCATTTGTTATTTTATCAACTTCATAATATCCTGAAGATAAACCACTTATTTTTCCTTTATTTTCTGCTAGAGTTTCAAGTTGTTTTTGAACAGAAGTTAACACTTCAGGCATAGTTCTAAACTCAGTAGATTTTCTATTTTTTATTACATTTAATATTTTACTTTCAGCTTCATCAAGTGTTTCATTAACACTTGTTTTATTGTTATAACCTAGTGTAACTATTTCTGTAGCTTTTTCAATTAAATTTCTTAAAATACTTTTATCTTCTACTATTTGAATGTAATAATCAACATTTCCTGCTGTAGGGGTTAACTCCATTATTTCAGTTAAATATTCTACTCCTCCAACTTCATTTAATATTTTTCTATTTTTTAATTCATCTGATACAGTAGTAATATCAATAGCTATATTTTTAGAGTATAAATCTTTAATACAATCAAATATTTTACCATGTTTATCTAAGAAAAAGCTTTCACTACTTAAACTTTCAGTAGCTTTTTGAAGAGCATACTTTGATAAAAACATTGACCCAATAACAGATTGTTCTGCCTCAATATTATTAGGTATTTCTTTGTTCATGACTTCACTTCCTAACTGTTTATTTTGTTAATTCAATATTTATAATAGCGTTTATATCTTTATATAAATTTATACAAACCTTATGATATCCAAGTGATGTTAAAGGACTATCTAACATAATTTGATTTTTAGATATGTCATACTTTTCATCTAATTTTTCTTTTATTTGTTTAATAGATACACTACCAAATACTTTGTCAGATGTTCCTGTTTTTACTTTAAATTTATATGTTTCTTTTTCTAAACTTTCTTTTAATTTATTTGCTTTTATTCTATTTTCTTCATCTAATTTTTTTTCATTATTTAAATTTCTCTTTAATTCTTTTAGGCTTGTTTCATTTTTCATAACGGCATAACCATTTTTAATTAAAAAGTTTTTAGCATAACCATCTTTTACTTCTTTTATTTCACCTTTTTTTCCTTGATTTTTTAAATCTTTGATAAAAATAACTTCCATAAATTCCTCCTTATTTTAATACACTTATTAATTCTTTTTTAACCTCTTTTATACTTTTTTCCTTTATTTTACAAGCACCTTCGTACTCATTTCCTCCACCACCTAATTTGGTAAGGATTTTCCCAACGTTTACTTTGTTTAAACTTCTAGCACTTATTCCAACTTCATTTTTTTCTAAAGATGCAATAACAAATGATGTTTCAATATTATTAAATAGTAAAAGAGTATCCGCTATTTTGGCTAAGTCCTCTCTTCTATAAAGTTCTTTTTCTACACCACACGCTATAGCTATATTATCTATAATTGTTACATTTGTTAACATCTTTTGTCTTGTAATAAATTTATTTAAATCTTGTTTTAGTAGATATTGCACTTCGATAGTAGAAGCACCTTTATTAAGTAAAAAATATGAATTATAAAATGTTCTTTTTGTTGACTTTAATATAAAATTATTTGTATCAAGTACTATCCCTGATAATATTACTGTAGCCTCATTAGGAGTTAAATTAATCTTAAAACTTCTTAAAAGCTCAGTTACTATTTCACATGTACTTGAATAAACTGTATCAACAAAAAGGTTATCAACCTTTAATGTTTCATCTGTTATATCGTGATGATCTATTACTATTACTTTGTTAAATTTATCTAAAACATCTTTACAAGATAATAATTTATCTTTATTAGTATCCACTATTATTAAAAGTGATTTATTAAAACTTTTTACTTCTTTTTCCATATACTTTTTATTATTCAATTTGTTAATAGCATTATTAACACTTAATTCTATTTCATCATCATTTATAATAAATGTATACTTTTTATTAAATTTTTCTACTATTTTAGATATTCCTACCATTGCACCATATGCATCTAAGTCTATATAATTATGTCCTATTATATAAACATGATTAGAAACTAGTATTTCTTTTTTTAATGTTTTTTTAAGTTTTTTTATTTCCATAATAAACCTCACTTGTTAATATTATACTACATTTATTTAAAGATGTCATTTTCTAAATAAAAAATACTTTAATTTTATTTTAATATTTATTATATTATTTAAATAAAAAAGTACACTAACGCTTCGTATGAAGTATTAGTGTACAAACCCAATTTTTGGAGAGTACCTAAACATCGAATTTAGATATGTCCATTTTATTTTATGAAGTTTCCCTCATCTATATACATAATAATATAAATATATGATTTTTACAATAATTTGTATAATGATAACAAAAAAGTTATTAACTTTTTTGTTAATAACAATTATTTTGTATATGGTAATAATGCGATAGCACGTGCTCTTTTGATTTGAGCTGCAATATATCTTTGATGTTTTGCACAAGCTCCAGTAACACGTCTTGGTAGTATTTTACCTTTATCATTTATATATTTTTTTAGTATATCTACATCTTTATAATCAAAAGTTTTTCCAGTACATAAATAACATACTTTTTTCTTTTTTCTATAAAATTCTGCCATAATTATCCTCCTTTTTAGAATGGTAAGTCATTATCTTCAACTTTTATTTCTTCACCAAAATCTTTAAATGGATCATCTTTTAAATCACTTGTAGGAACATCCATTTCAGGTGAAAAACTATATGGGTTTACATCATTATAACTATTTGATGATGTTGTTTGTCTTCTTTCAGTAGCGGCTTTTGTATCTAAGAATTGGATGTTATCTGCTACCACTTCAGTAATATATCTTTTTTGACCATTTTGATCATCATAAGTTCTTGTTTGAATTCTTCCATCAATTGCTACTTGACTTCCTTGTTTTACATAATTTTTAACATTTTCGGCTTGTTTTCTCCAAACAACAATGTTAATAAAATCAGCTTCTCTTTCACCAGCAGAATTAGCAAAATTTCTATTTACTGCAATTGAAAAAGTAGCTACAGGAATATTTGTTCCAGTATATCTAAGTTCTGGATCTCTAACTAATCTTCCTATTAAAAATACCTTATTCATAAAATTACCTCTTAATTTTCTTGTTTAATTACTAAATGACGAATAACATCTTCATTAACATTTGCAACACGGTTAAATTCTGCAACTGTTTCTTTGTTTGCTTCAACTACTAATAGAAAATAATAACCTTTTTTATGACCTTCTATTTCGTAAGCAAGATCTCTTTGACCCATTTCTTTTGATGAAACGATTTTACCATTTGCTTTAGTAACTACATTTTGCATGTCTTCATAAACTTTTTTAATTGATGCTTCATCAAGTGTAGGTCTAACGATAAACATTAATTCATAATTATTCATGTTTCTTACACCTCCTTTTGGACTATGTCTTCTTTATTTCAAGAAGAAAGGAGCAATTAATACTCACTCGGTCTGTATTATACCAAATAATTATATGATTTTTCAAGTACTTTATGAAAAAAATACCAATTTTACTTGATATTTCTTAATCTTTCTATTCTATTGGCAATACTTGGATGCGTACTAAATATTGAATCTCTTTCTTTTTTCTTTTTAAATGGATCACTTATGTATAAAGATGAACATGTTTCATTCGCTGTTTTTAATACATTAGTATCACTATCAATTTTCATAAGAGCTTTTATTAATCCCTCATTATTTCTAGTTAAAGATACTGCAGTTGCATCCGCTAGATACTCTCTATTTCTTGAAATCATTAAATTTAAAAGATTAGCAAAAATTGGAGATAATATTATAAATATTAAACCTATTATCATAAGAATTGGGTTTCTATCATCATCACCATCATCTGTTCTATAAAAACCATGGCTAAAAAGGTCAGCTAGAATACTTACTAATCCTACCATTACAATAGCAATAGTAGAAACTAATATATCATAATTTTTTATATGTGAAAGTTCATGAGCTAAAACGCCTTCCATTTCATTTTTATCTAGTTTTTTTATTAAACCAGTTGTTACACAAATAACACTATTTTTAGGATTTCTTCCTGTAGCAAAAGCATTTAAAGCATCACTTTCAATAACATATAACTTTGGAAGTGGCAAATTTGCTGCGATGCAAAGTCCTTCAAGAATTTCATTTAGTTGTAAAAATTCTGTTTTTGTTGCTATTCTTGCACCATTTAAGGATAAAACCATTTTATCACAAGTAAAATATGATACCAAAGCGGAAATAAGAGACATAATAAGAGCAAATGCTACCGCCATATATGAATCTTCAAATAACCATAGTGAAATAAAATAAACAATAGCCATCACAAAAATAATAAAAAATGTTATTATAAAAAATGTTTTAACTTTATTTTTAGTTATACTTTCAAACATCATAGGCTTATCTTTCCTAACTCTTTATCTTTTTCTTCTATTTTGAAATATTCTTTTTTATTATATTTTAATAATTTAGCAAATATGTTTGTTGGAAATACCATAATAGCAGTGTTATATTTTTGGACACAGTCATTATAAAATTGCCTTGCAAATGCTATTTTATCTTCAGTTCCCACAAGTTCAACTTGTAAATTTTGAAATAATTTGTTTGCTTTTAAATCAGGGTAATTTTCTGCCACTGCAAATAAAGCTTTAACACTACTACTTATTTTATCTTCTTCTTTTGCTAGATAAGACATATCTATTTTTTTATTTCTTTCATTTACTACTTTTAACAAAGTTTCGCTTTCATGTTTAGCATATCCTTTTGTTACTTCAACTAAATTAGGTATTAAATCTATTCTTCTTTTTAACTGATTATCAATATTACTCCAAGCATTATTACATCTATTACTTAATTTTACTAGATAATTATAAATTAAAAAAAGAATTAAAAGTAATACAATTACTATAATTATAACTATTCTAAAATCCATTAAACCACCCTCTTTTAAATATTAAAAATTATTTATATAATTTAGTATTGATAATGTTACAATAATTACTATTGCTATTAAAGCTAGTACTGCTGCAATTATTAAAGCATTAGAAAACGCACTTTTATCGAGTTGAGAAGTTCCATTGTGATTGTAATAATATTCTATTTCTTTATCAGGTTCTATTTCTTGTTTTATTTTAGGCATATTATCCATTGTAAGAACTCTTGTCATACCCCTACTTTCAGTATTATTAGAACTTTCTAAAGTTTCTACTTCATTTTGATTTGTAAAAAAATAAGAATTATCATTATTAACTGATACTTGTTGAACATCTTTTTTGGTAAAATCATTTTCTAATTCATTTAATACACCTTTATATGTATCTAATACTTGTTGTTCCCCATCTTTAAACATTTCTTACACCTTCTTTTATTCTTTTATTTGTTTTTCTCATTAATATTCTATATATTTTTTCATATTGTTCATTTGTTAAATTATATTCTTTAAATGTTTCTTCGACATCTTTTTTAATTTTATTAGTAAAATTCTCATCATAGTAAGCACTAAAAGATAAATCATAATCCATATGTCTAAATACTCTAACAAAATAATCTCTTAACCATTGTGGCACTTTTTCCATATACATATCAAAATTTTCTAAAACTTCAATATCACTTGGAATACTTGAACCATTTGGATTACAATACCATCCTAGAACCATTAGGGCAAATGAAACAACTTTATGTTCCTTACTAGATTTTCTTTCTGCCATTAAGCTAATACCTGTATTAAAATTAGCTATTGTTTTGTCTAAATAACTATCAGTACCAAATAGATCGCTTGTAAGAATTATTTCTCCTGTTGAAACATTAATTTTAATATCATCAATATTAATTTTAATTAAATTTCTTTCTTCTTGTTCTATTTTTTCCATTACTTTTTTCATTAAACGACAAAAAGTCTTAGCTTTAACATCATCACCTAGACTATCTTTATTATTAATATAATCTCTTAAAGATAAAACATTGTTCATATTTTCACCTGCTTAGTACCCCTATCATAAAGATTATATCACATAAGTTCATTATTCAAAATATATTTTTTAAAATTTTTCCTTATTTTTAATAAAATATTATCTACTCTCTTTTTAGAAAGATCTAAAACATCTCCGATTATTTTGTAGCTATAACCATTTATTTTTAATTCAAGAACAATAGCTTCGGTAAATTCAAGTTGATTAATAAAGTTTTTTATAAATATAATATATTCTTTTTCCATTATTTCATCATAAGGTGTCTTATAGTCTGCAACATATTTAGATGGCACATCTTCAATATTAATAGTGTTAGTTAAAGGCTTATCCATTTTTCTTAAATATTCCATTAAATATTTTTTTATATACAAATGCAAATATGTTGAAAAACCTGCATCTTTTGTTTCATCATAATTAATAACAGCTTTATAAAAACCTAATCTGCATTCTTGTAACATATCATCCATTTCATATTTATATTTGTATTTATTAGAAAACTTAATCATCAATGGTCTATATTTATTAAAAAGTGCATTAAATGCCTCTTCACTGTCTTCCCTTATTAAATATATTAATTCATTATCATTTTCTTTATAATCCACATAAACCTCCTTAATTACTTCTTTGTCTTACAACCTCATATATAAATATTCCTGCTGCTACTGAAGCATTAAGACTATTTATTTTTCCTATCATTGGAATTGAGACAATAAAATCTGCTGATTTTCTCACTAATTCACTTACCCCTTTGCCTTCATTTCCTATTATTATACATGTTGATGTTTTGTAATCTTCACTAGTATAACTTGTTCCATCCATAGAAGAAACATAAATCCAATATCCTTTTTCTTTTAAATAATTAATAGTTTGAACTAAATTAGTAACCATACATATTTTAACATTAACTGCTGCGCCACTACTGGTTTTCATAACCGTTGAGTTAACACTTACACTTCTATCTTTTGGAATAATTATACCATCAACTCCTGCTGCTTCACATGTTCTAATTATGGCACCAAAATTATGTGTATCTTCTAGATGATCAAGCATAACTATAAAACCATTTTCTTTTATTATTTCATCAATATCAGCATATTTAAACTCTAAAACGTCTACTGCAACACCTTGGTGATTACCAAGTGTCATCTCATCTAATTCATATTTAGTTAAAAACACAGGTTTTATTTTTAACTTTTCAATAAGGCTTGTAATTACTTTATCTTTAAAGTTTCTTTCTAAATATACTCTTTTAATATCTTTACCTTGTTTTAATATTTCTTCACAACTATTTTTTCCATATACTAACATCTTTTATACCTCTTTTATTTTTTCTATATAATCAAATATTTCCTTTATTCTATCAAATTTATTATTCATATATAAATAACCAAAAACACTTTCCAAAGCTGTGGCATGTTTATATGTTAAAATATCACAGTTTTTTGGTTTTGAATGTGTTTTGGTATTTCTTGCTCTTTTTATTATTTCTATTTCATCACTAGTAAAAAAATTATTATCTAAAAGTTCTTTTAAAAATAAAGCTTGATTTTTAGCACTTACATAATTTAAAGCATGTTTTTGTAAGTCATTAACTTTCACAAAATTCTTATCAATTAAATATTTTCTTACTAACACTTCATATATAGCATCCCCTATATATGCTAAAACTAATGAATTGTACTCCATAAAATTCCTAACTTATTTCCTTTTTTAAATTTATGATACTGTAAACGATACTTGCAAGTTTATTTAATCTATAAATATTTAAAATTACTCTTATATTTTCTAATTCTTTTTTATTAGCTAGTTTTTCATCTTTGATTAGTCCATAAGTAGATGTAGCATTTTTAACTTCAAATATTAAACTAATTATTTCTATTATAAAAACAAGTAATAAAAGTGTTACGCCAAGATAAAATAACTGTTTCCAAATTAAAGTACCAATAATTGTAGATAATACACCAAATATTGAACCAAAATAAATTATTTTGTCAAAAATATTGTAAAGTTTAGGTATAGTTTTATCCTTTTCTAAAACATATCCACTTATAAATGCTGCTTTTACAGTATAAAATATACTTTCACCATTAAAAGTTTTACTATCAAGTCTTACAACATTATGTTCAACATCATACTCATTTGTTACAGTACTTTTCTTTTCTACAATATATATATTATCTAAATTATTCTTATCTAAAATATGTTTTACAACATCAAAACCACTTAATCTTTTTGTTAAATATGTATTTTTAAAACTTCTAGAAATTTTTTCTATATATAAGTATGTCGCAATTGATACAGTACTTATTACCGCTAATATTATATAATAAATCATAAACTTTCCTTTCTATAGATTTATAATTTCATATGTTGTATTATCTTTGGTATCTATTAATCTTACATTTTTATTTAATAATTCTTCCCTTATTTTATCCGCTAAAAGATAATCTTTATTTTCTTTAGCTTTTCTTCTTTCTTCTATTTTATCTAAAATATATTTTTCATCAATATCAAGTTTTATTTCTTCTTTTTTTAGAAGGTCAAGGCCTAATACTTTATCAAATGATTTTATTATTTCTTTTTTAGTTAAATCATTTAATTCTTTATCTTTTAATACTTCATATACTAAGGTTAACATTAAAGATGTATTTAAATCATTATTAATTGCATCTTTAAACTTCTCTTTATAAAGTTTTACTTTATCAGATAAAATATTTCCTTCATCTTTTAAAGACAATACTTTATTTTTTAATTTTAAATATGTATTTTGAGCTTGATTTAAAGCATCATAAGAGAATACTAATTGTTTTCTATAATGACTTCCTAAACAAAAATATCTATAAGCAAGTGGTAAATATTTTTTACTTTCAAGAAGAGATAAAGTTAAAAATTCTCCTTTACTTTTACTCATTTTACCAGTTTCATCATTTAAATATTCTCCGTGAACCCAGTAATTACACCATTTATGTCCAAAATATGCTTCACTTTGTGCTATTTCATTAGTATGATGTGGAAAAATTAAATCTACTCCTCCACAATGTAAATCTAAATATTCTCCTAAATAAAGACTTGCAAGTGTGGAACATTCAATATGCCATCCAGGGTAACCCACACCCCATGGACTATTCCATTTTTGTTCTTGATCTTCAAATTTGCTTTTTGTAAACCATAAAACAAAATCATAAGGATTTTTCTTGTATAAATCATGACTAACATCATCTCTTACTGCTATTTTCTGGTTTTCTTCAGTTCTTCCTGATAGTTCATAATAATTTGGTATTTTAGATATATCAAAATATACATTTCCACCAGCTTGATAAGCATATCCTTTTTCTAGTAATGTTTCAATTACATGTATATAATCATTTATATGCGAAGTTGCTTTTTCAATTATTTCTGGTCTTTTAATATTCATTTTATCCAAGTCTTCTAAGAATTTTTCAGTATAAAATTCCGCTATTTCTTGAGCTGTTTTTCCTTCTTTTTTAGCACTATTACTCATTTTATCTTCACCAGTATCAGCATCATGCACAATATGACCAACATCTGTTATATTCATTACCCTTTTTACATTATATCCAAGATAATTAAGTCCTTTTTCTAAAAAATCTTCAAATAAATATGTTCTTAAATTTCCTATATGGGCATAATTATAAACAGTTGGTCCACATGTATACATTGTAACTTCCTTATCATTATGTGGAATAAATTTTTCAACTTTTTTAGTTAATGTATTATATATTTTCATAAAACACCTCCATTTAATTTTATTAAATAAACTCTTTTTATATGGCATTATTATATCACAACAAAAAAAACATGTCCATAAAAGACATAAGAAAAATTATCTTACTTCTGTTTTTAAGGACATTATTTTTATATTATTATTTCCTTCAATTATTTTATCTATAAGCTTACTTTCCAAATAATCATTTATTACTTTTTTTACCTTTCTAGCACCATATATTTCATATTCACATAAATTTTTTATATCATCAAACACTTTTTTACTCAAAGTGAATTTTATGTTTTTTTCCTTATAAAAATCTCTTATAGTATTAAGTTCTTTATTTATTATTTTATCTATTACCTCTTCAGTAATCGAATTAAAATATATTGTTTTATTTATTCTATTTAAAAATGGAACACCAAAATAAGATTTTAAAGAAGTAGAATAATCATTTTCTTTATGATTAAAGCCAACATGTTTTTTATCGCTTCCAACATTTGATGTCATTATTATAATTGTATTGTCAAACCTTATTATATTACCCTTAGAATCTTTCACTTTTCCTTCATCTAAGATTTGTAAAAATAAATCAAGAATATTAGGACTACATTTTTCTATTTCATCAAGCAAAATAACTGAATAAGGTTTATTTCTTACTTCTTCAAAAACATTTTTATTATCATTATATCCAACATATCCTGCAGGACTACCAATTAATTTACTTATTGAATGTGATTCTTTATATTCACTCATATCAAGTCTAATAAAGTTATCTTTACCATATAAAAGATTAGCATATTCTTTAGCAAGGTATGTTTTACCTACGCCACTTTGCCCTACAAAAAGAATAGAATAAGGAAGATTATTATTCTTATATCCATATCTTATTTTTTTCGTAATTTCATATAAACTATTAATCGCATCATCTTGACCTATTATTTTACTATTTAAAAGAGGTATTATGCTTTTTATTGAGGAAGTTTTATTATCTTCATAAATAGGTATTTTTGTTTTTTGTTCAATAACTTCTTTTACATCTTTAAGGGTAACTGTTTTTAAATATGATTTATTAATATTTTTTAATTCTAATTCATTAAGTTTTGATTCAAGCATCATTTCTTTTTGTTTATAAACAAATGCATCATTAAATTTATTGTTTATAATAGAGGCATTTTTTAAATTTTTAGTTATATTAAGTTCATTGTTTATATTTTCATATTCTTTATATTTCTTTGTATTACTTGTAGATACTTTAGAACATACTTCATCTAATATATCAATAGCTTTATCAGGAAACTTTCTATCATAAATATACTTCTCACAATAGTATACAATTTTTTCTACAATATCATTTGAAATTTTAACATTATGATATTTTTCATAAATTGGTGTTAACTTGTTTAAAATGTTAATTGTTGTTTTAATACTTGGTTCTTTTATTTCTATTTTTTGAAATCTTCTATCTAAAGCTTTATCTTTTTCAATAAATTCTTTATACTCATCAGTTGTTGTAGCCCCGATTATTTTTATTTTTCCACGAGCTAAAGCGGGTTTTAAAATATTTGAAGCATCAATTGCTCCTTCGGCACCACCTGCCCCCACTAGGGTATGGATTTCATCAATAAACAAAATTACTTCATTTGTATTTTCAAGCTCATTTATTATCTTCCCAAGACGTTCTTCAAACTCTCCACGATATTTTGTACCTGCGACTAAATTAGACATCGAAACACTTATTATTTTTTTATTTTTTAAAGTAGGCACTTTATTTTCTACAATTAACTTAGCAAGACCTTCCACAACTGCTGTTTTACCAACTCCTGCTTCTCCAATTAAAATCGGATTATTTTTTGTTCTTCTTGATAATATCTCAATTAGACGTTTTATTTCTTCACCACGGTCTACGACAGGGTCTAATTCACCTTCTTTAGCACGCAAGGTTAAATCAACGCCATAACTTTCAACAAGTAATTTTTCTTTAGAACTCTTTTTTAAAGGACTAACATAAAAATCCTCGTATAGCTCATCTACATTTATATTCATTCCAAGCATTATTCTAATAGCAACACCTTCTCCTTCTTCTAAAATCCCAAGGAGTAAGTCCTCACATGTTGCATATTCTTTATTATTTTCTTCCACATTATAATTAACTGTTTCAAGAATATTTCTTAAAAGTGGTGTATATAAATAAAAATCATTACTTTCTTTACCCATACCTACTATTTTAATAAGTTCATTTCTAAATATATCATAAGTAATTCCATGATTTTTTAACTTATCTTTAATACCTTTTTCTCCATATTTTAAAAGTGATAATAATAAATGTTCACTTCCTATATAAGGATGTTTAAGACTAATCATTTCTTGCTTCATATTAACTAATACTTTTTTAGCTTGCTCTTCATATTTTGAAAACATATTTTGCCTCCCATTAATATTCTATGTATATAATGAGAATAAATTTGATTTTTTAATCAACAAATTATTACAAAAATAAAACTTATGATTTCTCATAAGTTATAATTCGAATGTATATGGAACTGTTGAAGTTCCTGTTCCTCCAGTTATTTGTACATTAGATACTAAATATAGTGTTGGTCTAATATATAGTTTTGTATTAGTACTATAATTATTATTTCCATTATAATAATTAATAATGCCACTTCCAAGATATTGAAAAGTCCCTGACAAAGAATTGGTTGATTGATTCAATAACCACTCATGTTGTGTATTATATAACCAACTATTTGATTTGCAAAGAGAATTATTATAATTCCATAATGTTTGTGTACACTCATCGCTTACAGCATAACCACAGTCACTGGCATACATAAGAGCTATTTTACCTGTCCAACTATTTGGATTTGTTCCTGAATAATAATCACTTCCGCTTATTTTTCTTTCATATTTATACATATCTTCTTTTGTAACATACGTTGATGAATAGCCACCAAGATAGTATTTTGCATCTCCTATCATAAGTTTATTTTTTTCTATTATGCTATCAAGATACGCATTTGTTCCTAAATAATTATTTAAGTAACTCCTCAACCAGGAATTTGTCCAATTATTTGATCTATCTTGATCCCAATATTGTGAAAATGCACTATCATTCCTCACTATTTTTATTCTACTTTCTATCTTTCCTGTTCCATCATCTACTGGAAATATTCCTATTATTCGCCATACTTCATTATTAAATGTTACATAATTTTTTGGACTTGCTCCACGGTATCTATATTCTGTTACGCTTTCATTAGTTCCAATTTGAAGTGTACTATCAGCTTCATGTGTTATTGTATATAATCCACTATTATCTTTATTATCTGTTAATTTAATAAGAGTGTCTGCTCCACTTTTCTTTATTTTTCCTACTGTTCCTTCAATTATATTAGTACTTGTTTTACTAAAACTAAATAATGCATAACTTGAATATCCTATACATACTAATATAATTAAAATAATTAATAATAAAAAATAACTATTTATTATTTTAATATCTGTTTTTAAAAAATTTATAAACCTTTTCATAACGACAGCACCTCTATTTTATTAACTATTAACTTTATAACTAAATTATATAATACACCCTCCCATGTCAATAATTTTTGTTTAAGTTTTTAACAATAGAAAAAAACAATAGTGTTTAGCTATTGTTTTACCATCTTCCTGGGAAGTTTATTACATCCCTAGCATTAAAGGTATTTTTTACATATTTAGTATATGATGAATAAGAGTGTCCATCATTTGTTATACCATAATAATGATCTTTTGATATTTCAAAGTGTAAATGAGCTCCAAAAGCACAATCATCATATCCTGAACTAAATAATTGACTACTTGTTGTATATCCACCTACCCAACCAATTAGTTGCCCTTTTGTTACTGTATCTCCGGCTTTTACATTAACATTTAATAAATGCCAATACCTTGTTGTATAATATTTGCCATTGACAATGTGGTTAATTGTAATTATATTACCACCACAGTCATTTTTAATATTTTTATTAGCATATTTAACGGCTGCGACATATCCTGAAGCGGCAGCATAAACTTTTGTCCCTTCTGAAGCTGCTAAATCTATTCCTTTATGGAAAGATGAACAATTTGCGCAAAGAATTGGTCTTGGTCCATATTCATCAGTAACAGTTCCACTTGCTGTTGGAATAATAAATCCTGTATCATGTAAAATTTTTCCAACACACGCAATAATATCTTGATCATCTTTACATCCTTGATCTTGATATAATTTTATTGTTTTTCGAACAGATTTTATTTGTTCATCAATATCTTCATATTCTGTATAAGTTTTATTCATCTGTGTTCCTAAGCTTGTTACTTTGCTTTTATAATCTTCACTCATTTTATTTAAACTTTTTTTGGTTTCTTCTAATTCTTCTTGTTTTGTTTTACCATCTTCAATTAATTTATTCATTTGATCCATTAATTCACTATTTTTTTTAGTTAATTGTTGAATTATGGAAATTCTATAAATAAAATCTGTAAAGTTCTCTGCTCCAAAAAGATAGTTTAAATAAAAGTTATCACTACTTGATTTTTGTGAAAAAACAATTAAATCTTTAATTTGTTCTTTTTTTTCTGCAATATCAAGTTCATTTTTTGTTATTTGTTGACTAATTGCTGTTTTTTCTTGTTCTGCTAAAATCATCTTTTCACTTATTTTTAATATTTCAGCATTTGCTTCATCTATTTTCTTTTGAATTTCAGCCTGATTTTTTTGGACATATTCTTTCTCTTTTTGTAAATCTGATAATTCTTTTTTATAATCATTTATTGTAATTGCATTAACTTTAGCTACAGGTATTAAAAGAACTAGTAATAAAAATATTATAATACTTTTTTTATTCATTATATTTTTATATACCTCCTTACTGCTCTTGCAGATCCTATCATACCTACTAACATACCAACAAGTACAATTAATAATGATATTTGAATAGTAAATGGCATTGGATGTACAAGTCTAATAAGTGGAGAGAATAATTGTCCTTTTAACATTTGATATAATGCTTGATAACCATAAGTCATTACAAGCACTGGAATAATTGATCCAATTATACCTAAAATTACACCTTCAATTATGAATGGGAATTTTATTCTTGTATTACTAGCTCCAACTAAGCGCATAATTGAAATTTCTTTTTGTCTTGAAAAGATTGTTAATTTAATTGTATTTATGATTAAGAATATTGTAACTAAAATAAGAGCAATACCTACAACTAATGTTACCTTTTCTACTGTATCAAATGCTTTTACAAGTTGTTCTACTATTCCTTCACCATATGATACACTTTCTACTCCTTTTAAAGCTTCAATTTGATTAACTGTCGATTTTATTTGTTCAACATCTTTTACTTTTAAAGTATAAGTATCCATTAATGGATTTTCACTATCATTCCATGTTGAAAGAATTTTAGATATTTCATTTTTTTCACTTTCCATGTTATTTTTTATATCTTGTTTTGAAGTATATTCACATGAATCTTTGTCAACATTTTCAAGTTCTTTGATTTTTGTCATTATTTCTTCTTCTTCATCATATGTCAAGCTATTATCAAAAAATGTTACAATTGTTACATCTTCTTTTATTAATGTAGCAAAATTATCTACATTTTTTGCAATTATAAGGGTAGATCCTATTATTATTAAAGTAATTGTTATACAAGATATTGATGCTAAAGATAAACTAAAGTTTCTAATTACACTTTTAAAAGCATCTCTTATACTTCTTCCAACCATCCTAAAAAACTTCATCTTTATATTCCCCCTCCTTATAATCTTTTACAAGTCTACCATCTTTTAATACTAAAACTCTTTTTTTCATTTTTTCAACGATTTCATGATCATGTGTAACCATAAGAATTGTTGTTCCTAAATCTCTATTAATCTTATCTAAAATATTCATTATTTCCATACTAATAACAGGGTCTAGGTTTCCAGTTGGTTCATCGCAAATTAATATTTTGGGATTATTAACAATAGCACGTGCTATTGCCACTCTTTGTTGTTCCCCTCCAGATAATTTATCAGGATAAGACTTAGCTTTATGTTTTAATCCTACTTGATCAAGAACTTCAATAACTTTTTTTCTTATTTCTTTTGTATCTGCCCCTGTCACTTCAAGTGCAAACGCAACATTTTCATAAACTGTTAATTTAGGAAGTAATTTGTAGTCTTGGAATACTACTCCAATTTTTCTTCTTAATTTATATACTTTAGAATTTCTTAATTTACCAACATTAACCCCTCCAAGGATTATTTCTCCACGAGTTGGTTTTTCTTCTCTATAAAGCATTTTTATTAAAGTTGATTTACCACTTCCACTACCACCTATAATAAAAACAAATTCTCCTTTTTCAATATCTAGGTTTAAATCATATATTGCTCCAACACCATTTGGATATGTTTTAAACACATTTTTTATTGTAATTATTTTCAATCATAACACCACCTTATTTTTAGTTTTAAAATTACACTATATAATAATTATACCATTAAAATCTAATTACACCTAACTTATATAGTAAATTTCATATACTTTTTACATTTTTGACGTTTTTCAATAATCTATCTTGATTTCTTGTTTCATAACTATCACATACTATTACAAAAGCATTTTTATCTATATCTTTTATTATTTCTTTGATAATTATATATTCTTTGGTAGGAATAACACTCATTATAGTTTTTTGTTTTGTATTAGTATATTTTCCTTTAGTATTAAAAATTGTTACATCATGTTTTAATTCATTGTTTAAATATTTACTTATTTCATCATATTTTGAACTAACAATAATAATTGTTTTATTTTTAGATATACCAAGAACAATTCTATCACTAACATTTTTTTGAATAAATAATATTATAATGGCGTATAAAACTTTATTAATTCCAAACACTATTCCTCCTGCTAAAACAATAATTGAATTAATAATCATATTTGATTTAGTTATTGATGATTTATTCTTATTGGCAATTATTTTAGATAAAATACCATATCCACCATTATTAAGTCCTGTTTTAAAGATAATTCCATTAGATATTCCTGTTAGTATTCCAATAAAAATTGCAAAAAGAAGGATGTCTTCGTAATTTATTAAAAATATTTGATTAATTCCAGATGTTGCCTTTATAAATAAAGGATAAACTATTGTAATATAAGCCATTGCAGTTGTATCATCTAGTCCTAAAAAACAAAAACACAAAACTAATAAAATACAAGATTGGAAAAACACCACTAATGAAGGATCTAAGTTTGACAAATAATTTAATATTGTAGCAACACCGCTTGTACCACCACATACTATTCCAAGTGGTAAAACAAATAAATTATAGTTTATTGCTGATATTAAAAGTCCTAGTGTTAAAAATACGTATCTTTTTATATAATTTTTTTTACTTATTGTATCTATTATATTATCTTTCATTATTCGCCACCTAATACTTCGTAAGCATCCACTGCGGTAAAGAACGCATCTTTATCTATTTCATTTATGCCTGCTTTAAGTTTATAGTATTCTTTAGTAGGAACCACTGTAAAAAGAATAGGATTTTTTTGTTTTGTATATCCGCCTTTAGCGTCAATTATAGTAACACTATGTCCTAACTCATCAATTACATAATTTGATATTTCATCTGGTTTTATTGTAATTATATAAAACGCTTTTGAAGAAGATATACCAAGCAATACTTTATCAGTTAAAATACTAATTATATATAAAACAATAATAGCATACATAAACTTAGTCCATCCAAAAACAAATGCTCCTGATAACACTATCATTCCATCTATAATAAGCATCGATGTTCCAATTGATGTTTTAGCATATTTATTCATTATTTGATTTAAAATATCTGTTCCTCCAGTTGTATATCCTGCTTTAAAAACAAGCCCTGCTCCAAGGCCATATAAAACTCCTCCAACAATTGCAAGAAGTAATTGGTCACTTGCATCAATTACTAATATTTTTCCTATATTTTCAGTCAAACTTATAAAAATAGGTAATAAAATTGAACCTACAACTGAACCTTTTGTTTTTTCTTTTCCTAAAAAGATATAGCTTACAATAAGTAAAATGATTGATGATATTAGAATAAATGTTGATGCTGAAATATCAAAAAACTTTGTAACGATAATACTAATACCACTTACCCCTCCAAAAACTATATCATTTGGATAAATAAATAAATTAAATGATACTGCACAAATAAATAATCCTAAAAGTAAAGTTAAATATCTTTTAACCTTATGTTTTTTATAAATTTGTTTTATTATATTTTCCTTATTTTCTTCCATAACTAACTCCTTAAATATTCTTCAATAAACATATCTAAATCGCCATCTAATACTTTAGAAACATTACTTGTTTCACAAGATGTACGATGATCTTTAACCATTGAATAAGGATGCATTACATAACTTCTTATTTGTGAACCAAATTCAATATTTTTATTATCTTGTTTTAAATTATTAAGTTTTTCTTCTTGACGTTCTATTTCAATCATTTTTAATTTATTTTTTAATATTTCAAGTGCTTTTTCTTTATTTTTTAATTGACTTCTTTCATTTTGACAAGTAACTACTATTTTAGTAGGCAAATGTGTTATTCTAACTGCGGAGTCTGTTGTATTAACACTTTGTCCTCCTGCTCCACTTGAATGGTAAACATCTATTTTTAAATCTTCATCCTTAATAACTATATCTATTTTTTCATCAAATTCAGGAGTTACATCAACTGATGCAAAAGATGTATGCCTTTTATGATTAGCATCAAATGGTGATAATCTTACAAGTCTATGAACACCTTTTTCACATTTTAAATAGCCATATGCATCTTTTCCTTCAATAGAAAGAGTACATTTTTTTATCCCAGCTTCATCCCCATCTTGATAATCTAAAACAGTTACTTTATATCCTTTTTTTTCACAATATCTAAGATACATTCTATAAAGCATCGAAGCCCAATCACAACTTTCTGTTCCTCCTGCTCCCGCATGAATTTCTAAAATACAATTTTTATGATCGTATTCATGATTTAAATAAAGTTCTAATTTTAATTCTTCTAATGAATTTTTTATATTTTCTATATCTTCTTCTACTAATTTTTGTAGTTCTTCATCATTCTCATTTTTTAATAATGATAATATTTCTAAATTATTATTTATTTTTTCTTTTAAAGAACAAATATTATTAATTTCTTTTTTTAAATTATTTAATTCCGTAATTTTTTTATTTGCTAAAGAAACATCATCCCAAAAATTACTTTCTTTTGTTATTTCTTCTAATTTTTTTATTTCTTCTTCTTTTTTATCAAAGTCAAAGAGACCTCCAAAAATCATTTATTTGTTTATCAAAGTTATTATAAATATTAATAATTTCTTTTATTTCCATATTTATCACTCTTTCTATACTTATATATAAATTATATTATTTTTTTTATATTTTTGCAAATAAAAAGATACAAGCAAAACTTATATCTTAATAAACTATATTATTCAGCGTTTTTATATGCTTCTAAGATAGTTTCTTCAAACATTGTACGTGTTTCAGGATTAATTGGATGTGCGATATCTCTATATCCTCCAGTAGATGTTTTTCTACTTGGCATTGCTATAAATAAGCCATTATCTCCTTCGATAATACGAATATCATGAACTGCGAAACATTCATCAAGTAATACTGATGCTATTCCTTTCATTCTTGATCCTTCTTTTTCAATTTTACGTACGTTTACTGATGTTATCTTCATCTACATATCCTCCTTTAGAAAGCATATCTTGCTTCTAATTTAATTTTATATTAATAATCTTTAAAAATCAACTATTTTTGACACTTTTTACCATTTAACAAAGGAAAAATAAAGATTTTTTTATCATAATTAATTAATATTTATTCTTCAAATACTTTTGGAACTTCTTTTATACTATTAAAACTACTTATAAATTCATTATATTGATAATCATTAGCCCTATTAATCATAACATCATTTATTGGTATTAAAGTATAATCTTTTAATATTACATATTTATATGTAAAAGTTAAAACATCGTTATAATATTTAGTTAATAGATTTATTTTTATCGTAGTAGTAATTGTTTTATTTAAATTATTATCAAAATAACTAACTATTTCATAAAAAGCTTTATCTGTTTTTAAAATTCTTTCATTATATATTCTAATTACTTTTTCACCCTCATAATTACCATCAACTTTAGTAATAGTAGGATACTTGTTATTTGTATAATTTAATCTATACAATATGTTATCTTTTACATAAACATAATTAGACATAAAATCATAATCAACTTTTTTACCAATAAATTCTTTAGAATATTCCCATTTTAAATAAGGACTAAGTTCATAATTAGCATTTAAATACATATCATAACTATTTCTAATTTTATTATCTGAGTTTATATCTTTAAGTGTATATAACATATCATTATAATCAATAAACCTTATATCAGAACCATAATCTGGTGTTATATTCATTGCTTTTATATCGTTTTTTATATCATATACTTTTTTATATTCAAAAATTCCTTCATCTAATTTATCAGGATTAAATATATAAATACTATTATTATTTATAAAAGCATAGTTTCTAAAACAAGTATCTTCATTTAAAACTAAATTACTTGTTATTTTTTTATAATCTGTTACTTTCTTTTTAGCATTTTTACTTGCTTCTTCTACTAATTTATCATTTGCCATATTATTCTTAGGAATAAATATAGCAAATAATGTTAATAAAACTAATATTATTCCGATTAAAATTATTTTATTATTCTTCATAACAAAACCTCCGATTACGTATATTATATTTAAAAAAATTAAATATTACAATAAAATTACCATATTATTCATTGATTTTGTTGGTAAGTTTATCCTTTATAACTATATTTATTGTATAATATAAAATGAAGGTGATTTTATGGATTTTAAAACAGCATTAAATAATTATATAAAAAAATTAAATTGTACTTCAAAAGAATTAGCAATAAAAGCTAATTTATCCGAAACAGTAATAAGTAGATATAGAATGGATTAAGAACTCCCGGAGTTAATAAAGATGAAATTAAAAATCTTGCTAACGCTATTAGTGTTATATCTTATGAAAAAAAGATTAATTTAAATTATGAGGAAGTTTTAAATTGTTTAATAGATTCTGTTAATAAAAATGATGAGTTTAATTATAATAATTTTTGTAAAAATTTTAATAGACTTTTAAACGATTTAAAAATCAATATTAAAGACATGGCTAAATATATAAATTTTGATGCATCATATATTTCAAGAATAAGATATAATAAAGCTAAACCCTCTACTCCCAGTGAATTTTGTAATAAAGTTTGCTCTTATGTTATAAACAGGTTTAATGATAATGATATCCTTGTTAAATTTTTAAATTGTGATAAAAATATAAATGATAAAGCTTTATTTGATAATCTATATAATTTTTTAATTAATAATGAAAACACAATTACAGAAAGTAAATATATTAATGATTTTTTAATAAGCTTAGATGATTTTAATTTAAATGATTTTATAAAAGCAATTAAATTTGATGAACTTAAAGTACCAAATATTCCCTTTTATAAAGCTAAAACTAAATCTTATTATGGAATTGAAGAAATGAAACGTGGTGAATTAGATTTTTTTAAAGCAACTGTTTTATCTAAAGACACTGAAGATATATTTATGTGTAGTGATATGCCAATGGAAGATATGGCAGATGATATTTCTTTTGGAAAAAAATGGATGTTTGGAATAGCTATGTGTCTTAAAAAAGGACTACATTTAAATATAATACATAATTTAGATAGACCTTTTAACGAAATGATGTTAGGCCTTGAAAGTTGGATACCTATTTATATGACAGGAAGTGTATCTCCATATTATTTAAAAAATTATAGTAATAACGTTTATAATCATTTAAATTATACATCTGGAAGTGTTATTTTAACTGGTGAATGTATAAATTCTTATCATAATAAAGGAAAATATTATTTAACTTCTAATAGTAAAGAGATAAATTATTATAAAGAAAAAACTAAACTTTTATTAAAAAAAGCTAGTCCTCTTATGGAAATATATACAAATGATAATAAAGATGTGTTTGATGAATTTTTAAAAAAGGAAAAAAATAGTAAAAAAGATATGAAACGACTTTTAGCAAATTTACCTATTTTTACTATTGATGATGAGATATTAACAAAAATGTTAAAAAGAAATAAGTTAACAAAAGATGAAATTAAACTAATATTAAATTATAAAAAAAATATGGAAAATATTACTTATAATATTTTAAAAAATAATACAATTGAAGACACTATATATAATAATGATTTTAATAATGATAAACCTTATTTATCACTTGAAAATATGTTTTTCAATAAAAATATATATTACACAAAAGATGAATATTTAAAGCATTTAAATTCTACTAAAAAATATTGTAAATCAAATAATAATTATAAATTAAATATCATAGATAACAAAGTTTTTAATAATATTTCAATTACTATTACAAATAATTATGTAATAATTTATAAAAATAATAATCCTCAGATTAAGTTTGTAATTAAACATAGTAAACTTGTCGATGCAATTAGTAAATTTAACCCATTAGTAATAGAAAAAAATTAGCGTTTGCTAATTTTTATATTCTTTCAATTTCATTATCTTTAAAACTTACATCTAAAAATCTTCTTGATGCTAAATAATCGCATAAATGAACGAACTTTTCATCATCTTCTTTAGGTATGGGTAAAACAATATTGCTTTTTTTATCAATATTCCATGGACCCATATGAGAACTTATAAGTCTAGCAACAGTTAAAGCATCATTTTTATTAATTATTAGATTTTTTTCATTTGCTATTATAAAGTTAGCCATATCAATAGGGTGAGAAAATTTTGTGTATTCACTTTTTTCTAATCCTTTTTTAAGTCCATCATGAAGCATAATAGCCATCCTTATCAAATCTTTTGTATGTTCATCAAAATCATACAGTGCTTTATCATTAAATAATTCTTCACAAATTTGAAGAGCAACTTTTACATGTCTTACAAGACCTCCTTCATTTAATGAAAACAAAGGATGATATTTCCCTGTTGTTGAAGCAGGCATTTCATAAAAATAATCAGGTAATTTATTTAGCAAATAAATTGTATCCTTTCTTATATTATCATCTTTTATTCTTTCTAATTCTTTTTTAAATACTTCGCTTTTATTTTTCATATATATTCTCCTTATTTAAACTATTTTCTAACTTTAAAAGTTCTATTTTATTTTCTAATCCTCCACCATAACCAACAAGTTTTCCCGATTTTCCTATTACCCTATGACATGGAACAATTATACAAATAGGATTACTTCCAACAGCATTTCCTACTGCTTGAGCGGACATTTTTTTAATTTGTTTTATATTCGCTATTTGATTTGATATTTCAGCATAACTTATTGTTTTTCCATATGGTATTTCGTTCATTATTTTGGTTACCATTTTTCTGAATGGTGTTTCATTTTCTATTTTATATTTAGGGGTAAAGTTTGGATTTTTGCCTGTAAAATAAATATCTAACCATTTACAAGTTTCATCAAATATTGGTAAAGATTTTTCTAAGGCATCTTTCATATCATGTTTTGATGCATCTTTTGATTTTTCAAACCATAATCCCGTTAAATAGGTACCATCACTACTCATTATCATATTAGAAAAATTATTTGGCGTTTGATATTTTTTTATATAATTCATAAAAATTACCTCTTTTTTATTATAACATGTTATATATTAAAAAGATATGAATTAATTTTCATACCTTCTTCTATACATATTAATTTCATCATCTTCTGTATATTCACATGAAATTACACTGCTAAAATAACTATCAAGTAATATTCCTTTAGAAGTACTCATGTATTTTTTTAAAATTTCTTCATTATTTATAATTCTTATTGTTTTTAATATTACATTTTCAGCCTCTTGGAAATTTTCTTTAGATAAAACAATTCCACTTGGTAAAAGAATAATACTATTTTCTTTTGCTTCAATTATAAAAACAATACCTGTTATTAAATCCATATATTGATTTTTATTACCATATTTTGTTAAATATAATTTAAATGGTGTTTTTTGTTTATGAAAAACATAATTATTATCATTTGTTTCTTGCCAATAAAAGACCTTAGTTACGTCTAATTCATACATTTTCTTTTTACTCATTTCAACTCCCCCTGCCTATATTAAATTCTATTTTTCTTTTCGTTATATGTAACATCAAAATCTAAAAGCGGTGCCTGCTCTTTTGAAAGTGTTTCATAAAAACATGTTTTTTTATTCCATCTAACAAGTCTATCTGGATAAATAACAACTTTATAACCATTTTCGTCAATATAATATGAGTTTGCTAAATCATCACCATAAATCGCACCATCTTTTTCATCTTTCATGCGTTTTACTGTTCCTATTACTTTTACATTTGTTAAATCACAACCATATAATTTGCCGATCATAAAATCTTTTAATGTATCTAAATTTATTACAATATTTCCCTTAGCATCTTTAAAACTCGTATTATATATATAACAACCATCAAAGTTTGGATCTTCATATTTTTGCAAAGTTTCATTATAAGGTCCTATAAGCATTACACCAGATAAATCAACACCATGTAATTTTTTATTCTTAACTTCTTGTGGATTTAACATAACTATATTTAAAGTATTTTCAAAATTAATATTTGAAATATCAACATCTTTAAAATTGCTTTCAATAGTTAACCCTTCAAGGATAGAACCTTCCATGCTAATAACCTTTGTAGGATTTAAAACAAGATTACCTTTATAATCTTTAAAGTTTGCATAACTAATATTACAATTATCTAAACTTCCTATTAACCATACATTTTTTAAAGTTGTTTTGGATAAATCTTTATTAGGTATTTTATCTATATTAATTTTTACATTAATAAATTTTGAAAAGTTATATCCTTTTATAATAACATTATCAAAACTAACATCTTTCATATCAGTTTCTATATTTTTAAAAAAGTTAAATACATTATTATCAATACTTTTTGTTTTATCTTTATTATTTATAAATAAATATTTTTCTATTTCATAACTAGTAAAAAATACATCTTCATAATTTTCTAATTTATTAGTTATTAATCTAATTAAACTAAGTAAATTATCTTTATTTTTACTATCTTTATAACATATTAACAATTTTTTAAGTTCTTTTATAACTTGTTCTTTATTATATTTTTTCATAATTACTCCCTTTAATTACAACTTCTACTACAGCCAACATCCCCATAACTTGTTTTTTTACAAGAAATGCAACATCTTTTACCATCACTTCGTGTATAACATTTTGTACTGTAACCACTTCCTCCTGAAGATGAAGTATCATCATTATTTGCACAACTTCTTACAAGTCCAATGATAAATATAATAATTACGATAAGAATAAGAATTGCTTTAAAATCTTCTTTCTTTTTATTTAGTTTTAATGTTATAAGATTTATAGATTGATCTATTAAACCAACTAGTTTTTCCTTTGATAAATTCCAGTTTAATAACATTTGAAGTTTTAAACTATTATAAGAGTTTATACTTTCTTTTATTTTTGTATATTCCTCAAGCATATTTTTTAATTCTTCTTTATCATCTGTTTTTGTAACTTGTTTATTTAATTCAATTATCCTATTATAATCCTTATAAACTCTATTATATAATCTTTTATATCTATAAATTGTTTCTTTTACTTCTTTGTTTTCTTTTTGTTCTTCTAAAAATTCTATTTCTTTAGCAGGGAGTTTATATTCAACAGTAAAATTATGCAAATGATTTTTAAGATATCTACAATTTACAATATATAAATTATCTTTTTCATCTTTTTTAAAATTAGTAAATATTCCATAAATATATTCATCTTTTTCATATACAACAATTGGTTGATACTTAACTTTATATTTTTCGTTGTTAATCTCATCTGTTAAAATAAAACAATACTTTTCAATATCTTTATCATTTAAATCAATGATAACTCTTTTTCCTTCATCTGTCATAACAAACACACTTCCTTTAAATTTATTTTACAATAAAATAAAAAAAAATTCCACTTTTATAGAATTCTATTTCATTTAAAAAGATGTGAACAAAACAAATTGTTCACATCTTTTCTTATTTACAGCAACACTATTTATCTTTTTTTGCATCATTAATTATGATATAAGGTTCATAAATATCTTTATATTTGTTTAAGGTTTCATTCACATCAAACCAATAAATGTTTGTTAACATTTTGTCTGATGGGTCTATTTCTGTTCTTTCGAGGTTTCCTCCAAGCGATTTTAATGTTTTATCTGACGCAATATTATTAACGTCACAATCTAACATAACTTTATCTAATCCTAGTTTTTTTGCTTCAATCATCCCTAAATATAAATTTATTTTATTATATCCTTTTCTTCTTTCTGTAGGTCTTATTCCATATCCTATATGTCCTCCAAATTGTAACATTTTTTCATTTAAATTCCATCTAATATTAATGGTTCCTACAATTTTGTTATCACTTGCTCTTATTAGTAAAAATGTTCTTGCGGGGCATCTTTCAAGCTTTTTTGAGTATTCTTCATTTTCCATATTCAAGCATCTTTCTAATACTTGCTCAAAACTATAACCTTCTAATATTTTGTCTAATGATCCTGTACCATTAATGTTTGATTTGTATAAAACAAATTCATTAATATATTCTATTATTTCATTTTTTCTTGTCATTGAAGGTTTTTCTAAATAAAATTTTTCCATATAAATCATTCCTTTCAATATTTTTATGATACAATCAAAATTTTTCATTTAATGAAAATATCCACATAACTAGAATCATGTGAACATTTTTTATTAATAAGCTTTTGTGTTTCAATTTTATTTCTATTTCATATTAGTAAATTATTTACCACAACATTGTTTATATTTTTTACCACTGCCACATGGACATGGATCATTTCTACCTATTTTTTCTTTTTTTACTTTAGTATGAACTTTAGCAGTTTCATCACTTCTGTTAGTACCAGTTGGTTTTACAACTTGTTTTCTTTCAACATTTTGTCTTATTTCTGCTCTTAAAAGATATAATGTTATATATTTATCAATATTTTCTAACATCTTTTCATACAAATCATAACCTTCCATCGTATAAGCACGAAGTGGATTATCTTGTGCATATTGTCTTAAAACAATACCCTCCATTAAATGTGACATCGTAGTTATTTGTTCCATCCAATATTTATCAATAACATTTAAACTTATTACTTTTTCAAATTCATTAGTTATTTCAATTGGTAAATCTTTTATTTTATTTTCATATTCATTTACTACTTTATCACTTAATAATGAAATTATTTCATCAACATTTTTACCTTCAAGTTCTTTTTCTTTTATCTTATTTCTTAATAAATTATTATTAATGTAATCTATAATATCTTTTTTATCTTCCTCTTTTAGATTATCTTTTTCATCAAGGTGAGATTCAACAATATCAACAACATGATTTTTCATACTTTCTAGTACATCTTCATGTACTGATTCTTTATCTAATATTTCATTTCTTTTATTATAAATACTTTCCCTTTGTGTACTTACAACATTATCATAATCTAAAATATGTTTTCTATTATCAAAATTATTTCCTTCAACTCTTTTTTGTGCTGATTCAACAGATTTACTAAACATCTTACTTCTTATAGCCATTTCATCTTGCATACCAGTTGATTCCATAATCATTTTAATTCTATCAGAACCAAACCTTCTCATAAGATCATCATCCATAGCTATATAAAATTGAGAATATCCCGGATCTCCTTGACGTCCACTTCTACCACGAAGTTGGTTATCAATTCTTCTTGATTCATGTCTTTCTGTACCAAGTACACAAAGTCCTCCAAGTTCTTTTACTCCTTCTCCTAATTTAATATCTGTTCCACGACCTGCCATATTAGTTGCAATTGTAACTGCACCTTTTTCTCCAGCTTTTGCTATTATTTCAGCTTCACGAGCATGATTTTTAGCATTTAATATTTCATGTGGAATACCTTTTTTACGAAGTAAAGTTCCTATTTCTTCACTGGTTTCAATTGCTATTGTACCTACAAGAACTGGTTGTCCTTTTTTATGACGTTCTTCTATTTCTTTTACAATAGCATTATACTTAGCATTTTTATTAGCATAAATAAGATCAGGCATATCAATTCTTTGAACTGGTCTATTAGTAGGAATAGTAATTACATACATATTATATATATTTCTAAATTCTTCTTCCTCTGTTTTTGCAGTACCTGTCATACCACTTAATTTTTTATACATTCTAAATAAATTTTGAAATGTTATTGTAGCAAGTGTTTTTGTTTCTTGTTCGATTGCTACTCCCTCTTTAGCCTCGATAGCTTGATGCAATCCTTCAGAAAATGCTCTTCCTGGCATCAATCTACCAGTAAATTGATCTACGATTATAATTTCACCATTTTGAACTACATAATCAACATCATTTTTCATAGAATAATTTGCATGCAATGCTTGATTTATAAAATGGACTAAACTAGTATTATCCATATCATATAAATTACTAATATGATAATAATTTTCAGCAAGTTTTACACCCTCATCAGTAAGATTTACTTTTTTTGTTTTTTCATCAATTATATAATCTTTTTCCTTTTTTAATGTTTTTACAAATCTATCTGCTTCGATATATAAATTTTTATTTTCTAAAGTACCTCCTGAAATAATCAAAGGAGTTCTTGCTTCATCTATTAATACAGAATCAACTTCATCTACAATAGCGAAATTAAGTGGGCGTTGTACTCTATCTTCTTTTCTAATAGCCATATTATCTCTTAAATAATCAAAACCAACTTCATTATTTGTTGTGTATAAAATATCACAAGCGTATTGTTCTTGTTTTTCTTTTGATGATAATTCTCTTAAATTTAAACCTACAGTTAAACCTAAAAACCTATGAATTTCTCCCATCCAATTACTATCACGAGTTGACAAGTATTCATTAACTGTAATTATATGAACCCCATTTCCTTCAAGAGCATTTAAATACGCAGGCATAACTGATGTTAATGTTTTACCTTCACCTGTTTTCATTTCTGCTATATTACCATAATGAATCGCTAAACCACCCAATAATTGAACTTTATATGGTCTTTCACCAATTACTCTTGCACAAGCTTCACGAGCAGTAGCAAAAGCTTCAACTTTAATATCTTCTAAAGTTTCACCATTTTTAAGTCTTTCTTTAAACTCTACAGTTTTGTGTTTTAATTCTTCATCACTTAATTTTTTATATTCTTCTTCTAAAGCATCAATTTCTTCTACAATTTTTTCAAACCTTTTTAATTCTTTATATTCATGATCAAATACTTTAAGTATACCCATATACATCCTCCTTCATAAATACCTATAAATATATTTTATCACATAATTATATAAAAACAAAAAATAAATTCTATTTTTTGTTTTTATTTTTAATATTTTTTAATCCTAAATACTTAGGTATTTCTTTTATATTAGGAAAATCCTTTAAAGATACTGCTTTATCTATGTATGTAATTATCCAACTTTCTTTATATTTAGGAAGTTTTACTTTATTAAACAAAGAAAGGGGAAACATATGAACAAGTATTGCATTTTCTACTCTTTCATTCATAAGATTATTAAAATAAGTATTACTATTAATAAGTGCTTCATATGGATGTATAAATACATGTAATGTTGAAAATTTCTTTTTTTTCTTTAAATTTTCACTATATTTTTTATCTAAATTATCTAAATCTTTACTATATTGCCAAGCGTGAGTATAAAAATCATGTAAAAGTCCTGCAATGGCACAAACTTTATAATCAGCATGATGCTTTTTAGCATATTTATAAGCAAAAATTGACACTAAAAGAGAGTGCGTATACAAACTTTGTTTTTCATGATGTTTGAAATACACTCTTTTTTTAAACTCTTCATTATTTAATATATCCTTAACTATTTCATACCACGAATTAAATTCATCTTCATTTGTAAAATAGGATTTAAAATTATCATAATTTTCATTCATTTACAAATTAAATCTAAAATGACAAATATCTCCATCTTGCATTAAATACTCTTTACCTTCAATTCTAAATTTGCCATTTTCTTTCACTTTAAGTTCTGAACCTGCTTCGATTAAATCATTATAGCTTATTACTTCTGCTTTTATAAATCCTTTTTCAAAATCACTATGAATTATTCCAGCACATTCTTTAGCATTCATTCCATTTTTATAAGTCCATGCTTTAACTTCTTTAGGTCCACATGTAAAATATGTTTTTAATCCAAGTAAATTATATGATTCTTCAATTAACTTATCTAAACCACTTTTTTCAATGCCTAATTCGTTTAACATTTCTTCCTTATCACTATCTTCAAGTTCTGCAAGTTCACTTTCTATTTTAGCAGAAACCACAATTACCTTAGAATTTTCACCTTTAGCATACTCTTTTAATTTTTTAACATAATCATTTTCTGTTGTTATTTCATTTTCACTTATATTAGCTAAATAAATATGAGGTTTTAAAGTTAAAAAGTTAAATCCTTTTATAGCAAGTAATTCATCTTTTGTAAAATCTACAAATCTTAATGGAATATCCTTTTCTAAAGCTTCTTTGGCCTTAGTAAGAGCATTATATTCTAAAACAGTTTCTTTTTCTTTCGTTGTTTCTGCTTTTTTCTTTATTTTATCTATTCTATTATTTATGATTTCTAAATCTGCTAAAGCAAGTTCCAAATTAATAACTTCAACATCTCTTATAGGATCAACACTTCCATCAACATGTGTTATTTCTTTATCATCAAAACATCTTACTACTTCTACAATAGCGTCGACTTCACGAATATGAGATAAAAATTTATTTCCAAGGCCTTCACCTAAAGATGCCCCTTTTACTATTCCTGCGATATCAACAAATTCAAAAGTTGCAGGTTTTAATTCTTCAGGAATATATATTTCTTCAAGATGTCCTAATCTTTCATCGGGAACTGTTACTATTCCTACATTTGGTTCAATTGTAGCAAAAGGATAATTTGCTACTAAAATATTTTTCTTTGTAATGGCATTAAATAAAGTGGACTTTCCAACATTTGGAAGTCCTACAATACCAGCTTTTAAACTCATAATTCTTCCTCCTTATTATAAACTTGGGTAAACTCCTGGGCCAAGTGGAAGTCCTATTATATACCACATTAGAATAATAAACAACCATGTTAAAGATATTCCTATAAAATATGGTACCATAATAGATAGTCCTTTTCTTATTGTAATTGGTTTTTCGTAATCTTTATTATAAATATTCATATATCCTAAGTAAACAACAAAATATGCAAGAAGTGGTGTAATTCCATTAGTCATAGACTCTGCTGCTCTAAAAATAAATTGTGTAAATTGAGGAGAAATACCAAGTTGCATAAATGTAGGAACCATCGTAGATGAAAATATTACCCATTTTGATATGGAACCTGTTACAAAAATATTTGATATAGCAATTAAAATGATTGCCACGATTATTAATGCTGCGCCACTAAAAGGCAAGCTTTGTAACATATTAGCCATAGTTGCAGCGATTACTGTTCCTATATTTGATTCTTTAAATATAGCAATGAATTGTGAAGCAAAAAATATCATGACAAGAATTATTCCTAGTTCACTTAAGCTTTCTTTTAATTTATTAAATAAATCTTTATCGCTTTTGATTGTTTTAGCACTTATACCATAAGCTATTCCTGTTATTCCAAAAAATATACTCATCATATAAGTAAAACCATCTTGAAAATATGAATTTTTACCAAATAACTGATCAACATAAGCACTTTCATTTAAATCAAGTAACATTCCTGATAAAGGAAGACCTGGAATTATCATATATACAAATAGAATTATTACGATAATACCTACTATTTTAGCAGATTTTAAACCCTTCTTTTGTAATGCTTCTTCTTTTATTTTCTTTTCTTCTTCATATTGTAAATCAAGATATTCTATTTCTTTAGTTTGTCCCAAATCATCTCTTGTTTTAGCAACATATCTTCCTAATTTTTTTACAATAATTTTTTCAGTTATTAATGTAGCTATAAGCGCAATTAAGAAAGATGATACTATCATTATAAATAAATTAGATGTCATTCTAACATAAAATTCACTATCAATTAACCTTGCAGAGGCCTGTGTATATGGTATTAAATCTATATCAATAGATCCTACAAAGAAACTTATACTATAACCAAAAGCAACTCCCGCAAAAGCTGCTGCTATTCCTGCTAATGGATTTCTTCCATTAAATAAGAATAGTAATGCTGCTAATGGTATTAAAAGTGCATAACCAACTTCATTAACAATACTTGAAAAAATAGACATTAATATTATTATAAAAGTTAATGTTTTTGGATTAATTTTAATTATTCTTTTTTTCATAAATGCTTGAATTAATCCTGTTTTTTCTGCTATTTTAAGACCTATTAATGTTATTATTAAAGTACTAAGTGGTGATGAACTTATAAAATTAGTTGCAGCCTTACTTATAACCATTTTCATTCCATCATAACTAAGTAAATTATTAACAGATACAAGTGTTTTTTCTAAAGCTCCTGTTGCTATATTTATATTTGAATATGTAGCAGATACATTAAACAAACTTAATATAAAACTTAAAAGAATTACACCAACAATTAATAAAACATAACTTGTTATTGGATGTAGTGTAAACTTTTTTAACTTTTTCTTTGCCATATTCTACTCCTCTACTATTTTTTTGATTTTTTTATTAAATTCCATTCTTGGTAACATAACAATTCTACCACAATTTATACATTTTATTTTAATATCAGCACCAAGTCTTACTATTTCCCATAAATTCGTACCACAAGGATGTCCTTTTTTCATTATTACTTTAGTATTAATATTATAATTTTTTTCCATAATAACCTTCTTATTTATTATAGTTAATCATTTCTAATATTCTATTTAAATCTTGGTTATTTTCAAAACTAATAATTAATTTTTTGTTAGCAATCTTAACTTTTGTGCCATAATATTCTGTTAATTCTTTTTCAAGTGATGTGTATTCATTAGATTTAGGTTTTTTAACTATTTTGTTTTTTCTTTCTATTTCTTCACCACTTGCTAAAGCCTCAAGTTCTCTTACACTTAAATTTTCTTCAAGTACTTTTTTAGTTAATTCATTAATTTTTTCAATATCACTAAGTTTTGATAAACATCTTGCATGACCCATAGTTAATTTATTTTCTTTTACTAAAGTTAAAACATCTTCAGGTAAAGCAAGTATTCCAAGTAAATTTGTTATATGACTTCTACTTTTATTAACTCTTTTTGAAACTTGATCTTGTGTCAAATGTAGATTTTCCATAAGAGTTTTGTATGCATTTGCTTCATCTACAGCATTTAAATTTTCTCTTTGTAAGTTTTCTAATACTGCAATTTCCATCATTTCTTCATCAGTAAAATTTCTTACAATGGCAGGGATTGTTTCTTTACCTGCTAATTTAGAAGCACGAAATCTTCTTTCTCCTGCTACTATTTCATAACCTTTAATACTTTTTTTAACAATAATTGGTTGAAAAACACCATGTTCTTTAATACTTTCAGCAAGTTCATTTAAACTTTCTTCGTTAAATGTTTTTCTTGGTTGATAAGGATTAACCCTTAACTCACTTAATGGAAGCTCTTGAATTTCTTCTTCGTGTACTGTTTCCATTATTTTTTCTTCTAAATTTCCATAGTTGATATCTTCAATTGAAAATAATTCTTCTAAGCCCCTTCCTAAAGCTCTTCTTTTATTCTCCTCTTTCATTTTTTTCTATCACCTCTTTAGCTAAATTTAAATATGCTTCAGACCCACGAGATTTTGGATCATACGCAATAATTGGTTTCCCATGTGATGGTGCTTCAGTTAATCTAACAAGTCTTGGAATTATTGTGTTATATACTTTATCTTGAAAGTATTTTCTTATTTCTTCAACAACTTCAAGTCCTAAGTTTAACCTAGCATCAAACATTGTTAATAAAACTCCCTCTATCTTTAAATTAGAATTAAGATTCATTTGTGTAAATTTAACTGCTTTTAAAAGTTGTGTTATTCCTTCGAGTGCAAAATATTCACATTGTACTGGAATTATAACAGAATCTGATGCTGTTAAAGCATTGGTTGTTATTATTCCAAGTGCAGGTGGACAATCAATTATTATATAATCAAAAGAATCTTTTATTCTATCAATACTATTTTTTAATTGTTCTTGCTTTAAGAATGTGTTATCTGTTCTACTTCTTTCACTTATTTCTATATCTATTCCTGCTAAATTTAGGTTTGCAGGTAAAACATATAAATTTTTGTATCTTGTTTTTATAATAGCATCTTCGATATTGCAACTGCCATTTAATACATTGTAAATGCTTTTATCAATATCACCTTTATTAATACCTATTCCCGTTGTAGCATTACATTGTGGATCTAAATCCACCATCAATACTTTTTTATCTAAAAGCGCAAGGGAAGCTGATAGATTTATACTTGTTGTTGTTTTTCCTACGCCACCTTTTTGATTAATTAATGAAATTACTTTTCCCATACCTATTTACTCCTATCTAAAATTTACGACTATTTATAGTTTACCAAAAAATATGATTTTTTTAAAGGAGTTTTATAAAAAATATCAAAAAAAACTATAGATAATTATTTTAAATATTATCTATAGCCAGAGTGTAGACAAACCCCTAGATTTTTCTAGAGGTTTTCTTAGGAATAAATTTT
>URYZ01000005.1 GCA_900552235.1 uncultured Mycoplasmatota bacterium
TCACTATATCACAACCTTATTTTATTAACTATTAACTTTATAAATTAATTATATAAAACATCCCCCCCAGGTTGTCAATATTTTTTATACATTTTAACATTCAAAACATTTTTGTACCAATATTGCACAAAAAAAGAATCATCCTTTATGATTCTTTAACTTTATTCATTAATCTTTTTATATCTCTATTAAAAGTAAATCTATAATGACCTGTTATTTTCATTGGTGTTTCTTCCAATACATCTTCTTCTTTTTCTGTTTGTTCTTCATCACTATTTTGAATTAAATATGGAATTCCATTTTTATTTCTTTTATCTGATATCATAGCAATATGTTCTGAACCATCAAAAGTTACGATGTCACCTGGTTGGAATGTTTCTAATTTTTCTAAACTTGTTGGTAATACTTCAGCATAACTTTCAAAGAATACTCTTTGTTGCCCGACTCTTCTAAAATCGATGTTATCATCTCTATATTTGATTCCATATTTTTCACTGCCATTTTCTTGATCTTCTTTTATATCAAGAATAATCATATCTTTTAAATCGTAGCCAGCCTCAAGAAGGGCATACCAAATAAGATCTGTACATACTCCCTCTTCTTCAACAGGAGGATATCCACCTGCATAGTATTTACTTACATACTTAGGGTTAAATTCGGCATACTTTTTAGCACCATTTAAAATATCAGTATAATCATCAACGCCATCATTATCATAATCATAAATACTAGTTAGTGTTACAATACCAAAATCACTATTAGTAAAGTAATCATTTTCATGTATTTCTACAAGTTTAAATGTTTTTTTTGTAACAAAAGATGAAATAACTTCACATAAAACAACAAATAGTATAATCAAAACAAATACTCTTATTAATTTAACAAATTGTTTTTTTAACTTTCTTCTTTTTTTGGCCATTTACTCCTCCTACTTAGATTTTAATTCAAATAATATATCACGAAGTTCCATTGCTCTTTCAAAATCTAACTTTTTAGCAGCTTCTTTCATTTCTTTTTCTATATCTTCTATACTTTCTACACTTATTATATCATTTTTACTACTTTTTTCAAGATTTGTCTTATCAACATTTGATATATTATCTCTAATTTCTTTAATAATTGTTTTAGGAACAATATTATGCTTTTTATTATATTCTTCTTGAATAGATCTTCTTCTTTTAGTTTCTTCCATAGCAAGTTTCATACTTTCTGTTATCGTATCAGCATACATAATAACATGCCCGTTAGCATTTCTTGCACATCTTCCCATTGTTTGAATAAGACTTCTTTTACTTCTTAAGAATCCTTCTTTATCTGCATCTAAAATAGCTATTAAACTAACTTCAGGAATATCAAGTCCTTCCCTTAAAAGATTAATTCCTACAATACAATCATAAGTTCCAAGTCTTAATTCTCTTATTATATTTAATCTATCAAGAGATTTAATTTCACTATGAAGATAAGCAACTTTTATATCTAAGTTTTTTAAATATGCTGTTAATTCTTCAGCCATCCTTATAGTTAAAGTTGTAATCAATACTCTTTCATTTTTAGATATTCTTTCATTTATTTCTCCTACTAAATCATCTATTTGACCTTTTGTTTTTCTAACTTCAAATGTTGGATCAAGTAAACCAGTTGGTCTTATTATTTGTTCGACATAACTTCCTGCTTGGTCTAATTCATAATCTCCAGGGGTTGCTGAAACATATATAACTTGATTTATCTTTTTTTCAAATTCTTCAAAATTAAGAGGTCTATTATCTAAAGCACTTGGAAGTCTAAAACCGTAATCAACAAGTGTTTGTTTTCTTGCTCTGTCACCATTATACATACCACGAACTTGAGGAAGTGTAACATGAGATTCATCTACAACTAAAAGATAATCTTTGGGAAAAAAGTCCATTAATGTTGTTGGTGTTTCTCCCTTTTTTCTTCCTCCAAGATGCCTTGAGTAATTTTCTATTCCCGTACAAAAACCTGTTTCTAACATCATTTCTATATCATAATTAGTTCTTTGCTCGAGTCTTTGAGCTTCAACTAGTTTATTTTCATTATTTAATTCTTCTAATCTTTCTTTTAATTCTTCCTTTATACTAGAAACAGCTTTCTTTAATGTTTCTTCACTAGTTACAAAAAAGCTTGCAGGGAAAATAGATATTGTTTTTTTATTAACAAAAACACGACCAGTTACTACATCAAATTCACTAATTTTATCTATTTCATCACCAAAAAACTCAATTCTTATTCCTTTATCATGAACTGATGTTGGTATTATTTCAATAACATCTCCACGAACCCTAAACGAACCTCTTTTAAAATCAATATCATTTCTTTCATAAAGCATATCAACTAATTTTTTTAAAACATAATTTCTATCTATTCCATCTCCTACATTTAAAGTAAGCATATTTTTTTCATATTCTTCTTTTTCTCCAATACCATATATGCAAGAAACACTGGCCACAACGATAACATCTTTTCTTGATATTAATGCATTTGTTGCAGAATGTCTAAGTTCATCTATTTCATCGTTTATTGAACTTGTTTTATCTATATATGTATCACTTTGAGGAACATAAGCTTCTGGTTGGTAATAATCATAATAGGATATAAAAAATTCTACTCTGTTATTTGGAAAAAGCTCTTTTAATTCCGCATAAAGTTGCCCTGCTAAAGTCTTATTATGTGCAAGTACTAAAGTAGGTTTATTAACTTCTTTTATAACATTTGCTATTGTAAAAGTTTTCCCTGTTCCTGTTGCTCCAAGTAAAACTTGTTGTTTCTTATTATTTTTAATTCCTTCGACAAGCTCTTTTATTGCTTCAGGTTGATCTCCACTTGGTTTATAATTGCTAACTAATTCAAACATAATATTCCTCCTTAACTATTACTAGTTTATCACATTTATAAAATAATAAAAAGGAAAATGATTTTCCCTTATATTTATTTTTTCTTTTTATTAATTAAATCAATATATATTTTATATACATTATTTATTTCATCATCCCAATACTTATATAAATCTTTATAAGCATTTTCTTTTACCTTATCGTATAATTCTTTATTGTCTAAAACTTCAATTATTTTAGAAGCATAACTATAAAAATCATCATCTGATAAAAAACCATTTACATTATCTATAATTGTAGAAGCTGTTGCTGTATTTTTTAAAAATATACCTGGTGTTTTTTGACAAGCCGCTTCAATTTGAACGATTGAAGAAGCATCATAAACTGAAGGAAATAAAAATAAATCTGCTCTTTTATAATAATAACTTAAAATCTTTCTATTAATTATTTTTCCACATAATATTATATCGTTATTAAGATTAAGCTGTTTTATATGTTCTTTTAAAATATCCTCATCTTGTCCCATCCCAACATAAAACATTTTAAATTTTAAATCAGGTCTTTTTTCTTTTAATATTTTTAAAGCATCAACAATAAATAAAACATTTTTTAATACATTTATCCTACCTACAAATAAGAATACTTTAACATCAGGTGTTAAATTATATTTTTTATCAATATAATTATAAGCATGTTTTTCTTCCTTAACAGGTAACATTTCCGTAGCATTATTTAAAACTCTAGGTAATTTTTTATAATGATATTCTTCATGAAATATTCTTGCAACCTCTTGGTTAACAGCATAACATTCATCACAGTTATTAAATACATCCATTAACCCTTCAACAAGATAACTTGCTATATATTCACTTTTTACAATTCTTTTAAAATCTTGTTTAAATTGTGAATGCATAGTACCTATACATGGTATATTTCTTTCTTTAGCATATTTAACCCCAACTTTACCAAGAGTAAAAGGCGAATGAATATGTACTATATCTAAATTACAACTATTAAGTTTTTTATAAAATTTCATATCAAGTTTAGGTACAGGAAGTAAATAATCAAAAAAAGCAGGTTCAAAAGAATTACATCTAATTACTTGGTATGGTAATTTACTATCATCATATTTTTTTCTATATTTAGGGGCGAATACAATAACATTAGCATACTTTACTAATCTTCTTGCATAATTATCAACCACCATAATAACACCATCTGTCATTGGAAAAAACGAATCTAAAAAAAGTCCAATTGTTATTTTTTTATCCATAAATATCCTCCAAAATAATTATATCATTAATGCTTTTTTTATACAAATAAAAGAAAGTAAACTTATTCAATGTTTACTCCCTTATTGAATATATACAAACATAAGTAATAATATACTATAATTAATATAAAATAATACCAAACTCCTACAGATAATAAATTATTAATGATTGTAAAATTATTAATATTTGATTCAAATATTAATGCAACATCTTTATTTATAACACCTACAACAAAAATAACTAAAATAAATAATATTTGATTTACAATATATGATATAAATCCATATAAAACTGTTTTAAACATCTTTTTTTCATTTTTACTTTGCCCGATTAAAATACCAAAATAACCAGATAAAACAAGAAGAATCATTTCTAAAATAAATAAAATTATAACTAAAATTAAAGTTTTAAAAGAAACCATATTTAATAATAAATTATAATTATCTTTTGTATAATATGCAATAAACAAAGATAAAATTATTACTAATATACTACCTAAAATAGTAATAACACTAGTTAAAAACTTTGATAAAAATAATATTTTTTTACTAATAGGTAAAGTATGTGTTAAATAAGCTTCATCTTTATAAAAATTATTGTAAAACCTAGCCCATAACCTCATTATATTATTAATTATTATACTAATAATCATACTAATAGTAATACCACTACAAACTTGTCCGAATATTTTTATTATAGCTATATCTTTATATAACATAAATCTAGTAAATATAGCAAAAAAGATAACTAATATATAAAACACTACAAGAACTTTATATATATTTTTTAAATCATATTTTAATAATTTCTTTAACATTTAAACATCCTCCTAAAAATTTCATCAATACTTTCATTTTCTTTATTTCTTAATTTATCACATTCTTCTTGTAAAATAATTTTACCTTTATCCATAAATATTACTTCATCTAGTACTCTTTCAATATCACTTATTAAATGTGTTGAAATAATAACACTTGCACCCTCACAAAAGTTTGATAATATTGTATCAAGAACATAATCTCTAGTCGCAGGATCAACTCCTCCCAAAGGTTCATCTAAAATATATAAATCACATTTTCTTGACATAACAAGTATTAATTGTAACTTTTCTTGCATCCCTTTACTCATTTTAGATATTCTCAAATTTTCATCCAAATCCAAATCTTTTATTAACTTCTTTGCCTTATCTACATCAAAATTATCATAAAACTCACTAAAATATTTTAATACTTGTTTAACACTCATAGACTTATCTAAATATGTTCTTTCTGGTAAATAAGATATTACTTTTTTACTTTCTATTCCTATTTTTTTACCATTAACAAATATTTCTCCACTTGTAATTGTTAATAAATCATTTACTAATTTAATTAATGTTGTTTTTCCTGCTCCATTTTTACCTAAAAGGCCAATAATTTTTCCTTTTGAAATAGTTAAATTAATATTTTTTAACACTTCCTTATCATCAAATGATTTATTTAAATCTTTTATTTCTAATAAATTCATTTCATTTCCTCCCTTAAATAATCCATTACTTCTTCATTAGTTATTCCTAATTCTCTAAGAGTATTTAAATATTCATTAGTTTTATTTTTTAAATATTTCTTTTTATAACTATTAATAACATTAATATCATTAGTTACATATTTACCACTTGTACTTGGTGTATAAATAAGTTTTTTTTCTTCAAGCTCAATTAATGCTTTTTGCATAGTATTAGGATTAACTTTGTTTGAAAGAGCAAAATCCCTAACAGAAGGTAGTTTTTCCCCAGGTTTAACCTTGCCAGAAATTATAAAAATTTCTAATTGTTCTACTAATTGAATATAAATAGGCCTATCATTACTAAAACTCATAACTCCTCCAAATTGTATTATACATATAATACAATTTAATTATATTTATAAATTAATTATTTGTCAATAAAAAATACTTCAAATTTTTATTGAAGTATTTTTATTTTCTAATTATTAGTAAATTAACACTTGCATGGTGCCAATACACCATAAGCCTCAAACTCAAATATTTTTGTAACCATATTGTTATTACTATCTTTAATAAACAAATTAAGGTTGTATTTATTGCCACTTTTTATTTCAAAATCAAAACAACAATATTTAGTAAATATACGGTTTGAACTATCTCCAACTTCTTTTCAATTACAATTAGAAGGGTTACTATCGTTATTTAATACACAATATTTATTAACTTTATAAATTAATTATATAAAGTACCCCCCCCAGGTTGTCAATATTTTTTATAAATTTTAACAAACTTTTTAAGGGTATTTTATTATAAAAAAAAGAACAGGGTTTTTCCTATTCTTCTTCAATTATTCCATAATCATTATTTTTTCTTCGATAAAGAACTGATATTTTACCATCTTTATCAATGTTTTTAAATACATAGAAATCATGTCCTAAAAGTTCCATTTGTAAAATTGCTTCTTCTTCATCCATTGGTTTTAATTCTACTTGTTTTCTTCTTACAATTTTATTTGCGTTTTCTTCATCTTTTTCATCAAAACTCATAAAATCAAAATCAACTTTGCTTTTAACTTGTTTATTTTCAAGTCTTGTTTTATTCTTTCTTATTTGTCTTTCTAACTTATCAACTGCAGTATCTACAACTGCATAAAAGTCATTTCCAACTTCTTCTACTCTTAAAGTAAAATTCTTAAGAGGTATAGTTACTTCAAGTTTTTGTTTAATACCATTTATTTTAAATAATAAATTAGCATTAACATCACTATCTTTAACATATTTAGATAATCTTTCTAATTTCTCCTTTGCATAAGATTTCATTGCATCAGTTATTTCCAACTTTTCTCCACGAATATATATATTCATAACATCCCTCCCTATTTTTATTATATCAAAAAATTTGAAAAATAACTATTGTTATGATTCAAATTTTTTTGCGTTTATTATATTATATGTAAAGAATTATAAAATACTTTGTGTTTGTTTTTGTTTGTTTTATTTTTAATTAATTTTTAAATTATCCTCCTTTCACTATTAATATTAAACAAGTTTTGTGAAATCTATATGAAGATAATTTAAAATTTTTATTATTTTTTATTTTTTGTAAATACAACGTAAAATGTTGTACCTTTTCTAGATTTTGAAATAACCCCATATTTTAATTTATGTTTATCTAAAACATTTCTTACTATTGATAAGCCAAGCCCTGTTGATACTATATTCCTTTTATGTTTAATTTCGACTTTATAATATTTATCCCAAATATTATCAATATCTTTTTTATTTATACCCATTCCTGTATCTTTAACTTCAAAATAAATATAATTATTCTTTTCATAAAGATTAATAATTACTCTTTTATCTTTTCCTGTATAGTTAATTGCATTACCAATTAAATTATATATAACTTGTGATATTTTATTTTTATCAACTTTTGTATATAAATTATCTTCAATATTTACTTCAAAAATATAGTTTTCCATTTCTATTAAATAATTAAATCTATTAACTATTGTTTTTAAAAGTTCGCTTAAATTAATAACTTCTAAATTAAGTTCTTCAATATTTGATTCTAATTTAGATAAATTTACAATATCATTAACAAGAATATTTAATCTATCCGTTTCTTCTACAATTATGTTTAATTTTTCATCTTGTTTTTCTTTTGTCTGTGGTATATCTATCATCATTTCAGCATATGACTTTATCATTGTAAGTGGAGTTTTAAGATCATGTGATACATTAGATATTAATTCTCTTCTTAAATCATCAGTTTTCTTTAATTCTGTTGTAACACTATTTAATGTTTTAGCTAAATTATCTACTTCCGTATATGAACCAGTTTCAAATTTAACATTATAATTTCCTTCCCCTAATTTTTTAGATTTTTCTTCTATTTTTTTAATTGGTTTTGTTAAATAATAAGACAAATAAATAGCTACGATTGATGAAATAATAATTAATGTTATAGTTATAAAAAGGAGTTCTGTTTTTAATACCCTTATTGCACTTTCAGTTGCTTCAACTGGTGTTGTTACTAAAACACTTACATTATCATTATTTGTTAATTGATAACAAAACATATCTATATTAAATTTATTATTTTTTACTCTTGTTATTGTTTTATCTTCAATTAAATTAATATTAATAGGTAAAATTATTTGACTATATTTATTTTCATAATTATTCGAAGCATATAAAACTTTATTATTTGCTATTATATATATATTAGAAGAATATTTATATGAATAATCATCTATTACTTCTTGAATATTATCATCATATAATTTAGTCATAACCAAAGATGCAGTTAAAATAATTTCATTTTTTTTATTTGTTTCATAAAAATAAGCAAAAAATACTGTTTGTAAAAGCCATAGTAAAATAAATATAAAACAAGAAAAGATAATAAAAGTTAATAAAAGTTTAAACTTTAAGCTTTTCTTATCTATTCTTTTAAACAAGTCCGTTTTCTTCAAATTTATAACCTACCCCTCTTACTGTTACTATTAAAGTTTTATACTTTCCAAGAAGACTTCTTAATGTTTTTATATGCGTATCTATTGTTCTTTCTTCTCCTAAATAATCCATATTCCATACATTATTAAGTATTTGTTCTCTAGTTAAAACAATATTTTTATTTTTAATTAAATACAATAAAAGTTCATACTCTTTATTTGTTAGATTAATCTTCTTATCATCAACATAAACATTATGACCTAGTGTATCTATTTTTAAACCTAAATAACTTATTTCTTCATTCATAATTGTATTTCTTTTTAAATTAGCTTTAATTCTAGCGACAAGTTCTTTAGGACTAAATGGTTTTGTTACATAATCATCAATTCCAACATCAAAACCATAAAGTTTATCATACTCTTCACTTCTTGCTGATAGCATTATAATAGGAACAGATTGTTTTTTTCTTATTTCTTTAGCAACAGTAAAGCCATCTATTTTAGGCATCATAATGTCTAAGACAATTAGATCATAGGAATTTTCTTTACACATTTTAATTGCTTCTTCCCCATTGCTAGCTTCAAAGCATAAAAAACCTTCAAACTCTAGATATTCTCTTATTACTTTTCTTATATTTTCTTCATCATCGACGATTAATATTTTTTGCATAAAATCACCTACTTACTAAATAGATTATATATATTGTTTGTGAAATCTATGTGTTAATTTAAAATAAATCAATTATTTCATCTAATTTTTTTATTACAATAAATTCATTAGGTTCAACTCCTAAAGAAAACTTAATAGGAATTCCTCCTTCTTTTTTCCATTCTCTTAAATTACCCGAATAATCATCAATTAATATAGCATCTTTTGTATGTATCATTTTTGTTTTAGATATCTCTTTAGGACAAGGAATTATTGTTATATCTTTAAAATATTTTCTTAAATAATTAATCTTTAAAACTGCTTCTTTTATAGAATTAACATGCGTTAAAATAGCTAAATTAAACTTATTGCTTTCTATTATTTTTTTTATACAATTAATACTGTCATTTATTATAAGTTCATCTTTTATTACATTTTCCCAATTATAATTAATATAAAAGTTTTTCTTTTCTTCATCAGTATAATTTTTTCCTGATTCTTCTAAATCTCTATATAAATATGTTATTGTGTCTAGTATAACCCCATCAAAATCAATATATAAATTTTTCATAATTATCACTCCTGTAAATATATTTTATTATACAAACAATTGTTTGTCAATACTCTTTTTTTATATTATATGAAAAAATAGGACAAAACTTGTCCTATTTAACTTCTCTTTTAACTCCAGTATAAACATAACCTTGTTTGATTAAAGCTTGATCGTTATTTGAAGATGACCATAATATACTTGTATAAGCGTCTTTTATTAATGTTCTTGTTTTTGTATGATATACAGGAATATAAGTAGCTACTTTTACATAACCTTCTAATTTATATTCAAGTCCATAAATTGGTACACTATATTCTTTAACATTGCATGTTGCTCTTAATTCATCTTCAGTTTTTGTAACAGCATTAGATGTTCTTGTATATACTTTATAACTATATACTGGTGTTGGTTTAATACTACAGTCTGAGCATAATTCAACTTTTACATTATCTAATACATATTTTGTATTAGCAGTATCACTAGGAATACTTGAAGCTCCTGTTACAGTTTTAACATAAGCATAACTTCCTGTTTCATAAGTTGTATTTGTAGCACTATCTCTATAATATGTATATCCATCGCATAAATATTGTTTATAATATCCAAGTAATTTTGTATAAGAATTTCTCCAAACAGGTTGGTTAAGGTCTTTTACATAAGCTTTAACAGCACCATTTTTTTCATTCCATACTAATTCTTGTTTACCCCATACAATATTATCACTATCTTTATATGTTTTATTATCAGACCAATTAGACCAGGCACTATATTCTGCTTCTACTTTCTTTTCATATTTATATTCATATTTTTTAACAACTGGTGTTGTTTTTTTAACTACTATACTACAAGTTGCTGTTTTACCATTTTCATCTTTTACATAACCATAAATTCTTGATGTTCCATTATTGGTAACTACATAACTACTATTTGTATAATTAGTTGATGTTCCTATACCTGAAGCTACTACTTTACTTCCATTTCCTCCAGATGTATTTCTAAACTTAATTACAACATTACTTACATAACTATTAAGTGAATTATCATAATTACCACTTACAACCTTTAAAGAACATGAAGGATTTGTACTTGGTGTAGGAGCAGGTTTTTCTTCTTCTTTCTTTTCACATATAAAGTTCTTACAATAATCATAACATCCCATGTATACAATTATATAATCTTCTTCGTTGCCACATGATAAGAATATTTTTAATTGATATTCTGTAGCCAATTTTGTTACTTCAACATAAGACTTTGTATCACTACATGTATTATTATTTTTATCAGTTAAAGGTAAAAGTAACTTTTTATCTAACATTTGTTTTAAAGTTAAAGTTATTTTATCCCCTTCTTTTTGAGGCAATCTTTCTAATGTGAAATATGATTCTGCCGCATCTTTCATTCTTTCAATATTATTATAAAATATTTGATTTGCAAGTGGACTTTCATTATTTCCATTATTATCATTACCATTGCCTTTAATTAACCACATTAAAAGTATAAATAATGCAATTGCAAGTATTACAATTAAAACTAATTTCAATGTTTTTAATATAGGCTTTTTTTCTTCTTCAACAGTATATTCATTATATTCGTTCATACATCATACCCCCTTATCTTGAACGAGTTGTTCCTTTTTCTAATGTATCATCTAAAAGCATATTTGCTTCTTGAAGCCATTTTTCATATTCTTCTTGACTAATATATTCTCCAGTAATTTCTGCATCACTATAATCTAAATTAGGTTTTTTATCATCATCTTTTTTTGTGTCATCTTTTGGCACATCAGATGATGTTGTATTATTAGAATTATTTAAAGCATCATCGATTGCTTTGTCATTATCCTTTTTAGCATCTTCCATTGCTTTTCTTAGTTGTTCATTCATATTTTCTAATTCTTTTCTTACTTCAGGACTAGCATTACTTGGTATATCATAAAGTCCATCTTTATTAACACCTTTTTTAATAATTTCATCAATTGTTTCTTTTATTTTTTTGTTATAATCACTTTCTATTTGATCTGCTCTTTCTTGTTCACTCTTATTTTTATCATTTAATTCTTGATCAGCTTTATTTTCAGCATCTTTAACCTTGTCACTTCCAAAATCTTTAATTGCTTCATCTTTTGTTATAGTTTCAGTTTTTGTAGTAACTTTATCAATACCATGATCTTTTAATAAGTCATTATATGTATCTTTATTTCCCTTAGAAATAGGAGCTTCCCTTAATTCTAAATCTTCTTTTGTTAAAGTATTTGAATTAAATTTATTAACTAAATTATTAATTCTAGCTAAATAATTAACATTAATAACAAATTCTTTAAACCTTTCTAAAGAAGCACCATATATACTAGCTAAACTTTCTTTTTCTGCTTTATTTAATTTACTATAATTGTTAGCATTAATATAATCTAAATAAGTAGCATTATTTGAAGAATATTTATTAAAAGCATTACTTACTTCATCTTTTTTAATTAATTCTTTAAAGTTTTCATATTCTTTTTTAGAATTATTGTTAATTAATAAAGAATTAATATCAACTTTTTCATTTGTTAAACCTTCATACTTAGTTATTTGTGTAACAAAATTTGTAATTTTTCTAGCCACTTCACTTGGATTTGTTATTTCTCCAAAAACATTTGCTATTTGTTCTTCAGTATAATTTTTATAATTAACAAACAAATAGAACAATCTAGTTTCTTCTTCTGTAATTTGTAATTTCAATGTTTTACTATTTGCTTTTTCTTCACAAAGTTTATTAAAGTTTTTAGTAAAATCTACAGTTACTTTTCTTACATTATCTTCAGTTAAATCATCATTTGTTACTTTATTACCTTTGAAAATATTTTTTATTTTATCAAAGTTTGTACCAATAATAACTCCACCAAAGATTGCTAAAGCAATTAATCCTCCAGCAATTAGGCTTTTTCCTTTTTTAGAAACTTTAACATTTTCAATAGGAGCCACTACCGGTGTTTCTTGAAATTCCTTTTCTGTTTCTTCTTGTACTTTCTTTTTCTTATCTTCAAGTTCTTTTTTTACTACTTTATCTTCTTTTTTTGTGTAATTTATTTCATTTTTTATTATTTTATCAAATATTGGTTTTCCATCCAATGCATTAAGTTGATAATCTATATTTATTTCATTAAAAGCCTTTTTATATTGTTCATACATATAGGTTGTATAACTATCAGCTTCATTTCCATTTTCTACCATAAAATACTTAAATAATCCAGGCATATCTGAATAACATATAACTGGTTTTTCAAAGTAATATATTTTACCATTATATTCAAATCCTGTTTGGTAAAGTCTTCCAGCTTTTAACTCTTCTTCTGTATATTCATCTAAATTCTTTAATACTTTTGTTATTTCTATTTTATTATCCATAAAACTTCCTCCTTAATAACTAAAAATTAACTCTCTTTGTTGAATGGCATTATTATAACATAAAGCTTTTCAAAAGTCAATCTAACTCTAATATAATTTTAATATTTTATATTATAAAAGTCAATTTAAGAAATATCATTTCTAAAGAAAAAAAGTTACTGACATTTTTGTTAATAACTTTTAACTAATGGTTTTCTATTTTCTAATCTTAATTTATCTGCAATTGTAACAATAAATTCTGAATTAGTTGGTTTGGCTTTATCTATATCTACACTATGTCCAAAAATTTCTTCCATTAAATCCCAGTCCCCTCTATTCCAACTAACTTCAATAGCGTGTCTTATTGCTCTTTCTACTCTTGAAGTTGTTGTGCCAAACTTATCTGCTATCGTAGGGTATAATTCTTTTGTAATTCCACCAATCACTGCTGGTTTATCATATATAATTGAAATCCCTTCTCTTATATATTGGTAACCTTTGATATGTGATGGAACACCTAATTCATGTAATACATTTGTAATAGATATTTGTAAATTTTGATGCATCAAATCAATTGACTTGGGTTCATCACTTACTTTACCAACATCCAAAATTCTTTTTTCTAATTCTTCTAAATCAAATGGTTTTAAAATGAAATAATTTACTCCAAGTTCGGATACTCTTCTTATCATATCTTGTGTATTATAAGAAGTTAAAACTATTACCTTTTTATTTAAAGATAGTTCATTCATTTCTTCTAAAATACTAACTCCGTCTTTTCTAGGCATAATTAAATCAAGTAATAAAACATCAATGTCATCAAATTTAGATTTTATTAAGTTTAAACCTTCTTCTCCATCGTGCGCTTCATATACTACTCTAATTTTTGCGTTACTACTAAAATATTCCTTAATCATATTAACAAGTTCAATATTGTCATCGATTAAAGCAACTTTAAGTTTCTCCATATTATCTCCCTTCATATACTTCTAACGCAATTATAATTTTACTACAAAAATAGATTGATTTCTATAGTTTTTTTTATCTATTTTTGTCGAAATCAATCTATTTTATTCATAATTTGTATTATTTTAGCACTTGATGAACTATTTTTTCCTATTAAATAACCATCTAAATCCTTTATTTTATTTAGTTTTTCAATATTTGTTTCATCTACACTTCCACCATATAAAACTTTAATATTACAATTATATTTCCTAAAAATATTATCTTTTATTAACTTTATTACCTCTTCAAGCTCACTCGTAGTAGGCAAAATACTTGTTCCAATAGAATACCCAGGTTCATACGCTATTAAAATATCTTCTTTTACATCAACATCTTTAAAATATTCTTTTAACTGTCTTATTAAAACATCACCAGTTCTTAAAAGTTCTTTTTCCTCTTTTGTTTCACCTAAACACACAATAGGAATTAAATTATTGTTTATGGCATCTTTTATTTTCAAATTAATTAAATTACTATCTTCATTTAAATAATATTTTCTTTCAAAATGACCTATTATAACATAATTAACACCCATTGACTTTAAACTTTTTGAAGTATATTCTCCTGTTATATTTTTAATATAAACATTTTGACTACCTAATTTGAAATCATACTTTCCTTTATAGTAAGGAAGATAAATACTACTTGGACATATGATAACGTCTAAATCTCTTCTTATATTATCCTTTATTTCATTTATAAAATTTAATACTTCATTATATTCCATATAACTTTTTTGATTTAAAACTATTATTTTATTCATTATGCCACCCTTTCATAAGATTTTGTTAATTTCTCATTATATTTAGATAAAACTTCATTGTATTTTAAAGAAAGTTTGCTTATTTTTAATTGTTCTTTTACTGTAATATTATTTCTTTTACATATTTCTTTTATATATTCTTCAGGTAAATTAGTAAAATCTTTTCCACTCCTAAGTAAAAAGTTGATTTTATTATTAAGTTTAGAATCATTTTCATATACTTTATTTTTACACCTAATACTATAGTTAAAAAATATTTGTTTTATATCCGATTCATTTAATGAATAAGCTTTAATGTATTCTAACAAAGACTCTGTATTACCATTTACATAAAAAGAAATATTTATTAAATTAATTGTTTTTAATAATTCTTCAATATTAACATTCATATCTTCTTTACAAGATTTTTCTATTATTAATGAATTTAAACTAAAATTTTCATTTAAAAGATTTAAGTATTCTTTTTCACTTATTCTTAATGTATCAAAAATATTTTTATACAAATAGTAAGCATTTTTATATAAAGCTTTAACCTCATTTGTTTTAAATATTCTTCTAAGTTCATTTAACAAATCTTCTTCTTTCACTATATCCGTTAAATATTTATATAACGTTATTATTTGTTTTGATGATTTGTTTTTATATTTCTTAATAAAATAACTTGGTACTTCTTCTTTTATTATTTCTTTTTCTTGTTTAGGATTCCATACCATATCAATTTCATCAAGCAGTTTTATTTGTTCTTTTGTTAATGGTGTGAAATTTCCTTGTTTTCTATAAGAATCTCTAAATTGTTTTACATAATCTCCAACAGAAAATGAATTATATACCTGTTTTGTAGAGATATTTAAATTACCATGTTCTTCATAATATGCTTTTAATATCTCATATTTTTTATTAAATAATGATATAGAAGATACTTGTTTTAAATTTTCCCATATCATATTAAGTTTATTAAGTTTTTCTATTTGTTCTTTTGGTAACTTATTATTTTTATAAGCATCACGAAAATTGGCAAGCCATTTACCTACAGGATAATTATTATATATTTCTTTTTGTTTTATATTTATGTTGCCGTGTTGGTTGTAATATTTTATTAATATTTCATATTTTTCTTCAAATTTTAAATTCTTTTTCATACTACTTTTCACTTATATATTTTAACCCTGGTTGATTCTTATTAGCAAGATATGCAAGAGAAGCTCCACCACCAGTTGATATAAAACTAACCTTTTTATTATATCCTAATATATTACAACAACTAACAATATCTCCTCCGCCTAAAATAACGGTTTCAACATTATTACAAACAAACTCTAAAATATCCTTAGTACCTTGTTGATACTTAGTAAATTCATATACTCCAAGAGGTCCATTCCAAAATAAGGTTTTACAAGAAGATAATTCATCCTTAAATAATTCTACTGATTTTTTACCTATGTCCATTCCTATAAAAGTAGTTGGAATATTCATAATAGAATAATTTTCAAGTGGTGTTTCACTATTAAAACTAAAAGCTCCATTTACATCAATTGGAAGAATTATTTTGTCTTTATATTTTTCAAGTAAATTAGAACAATATTCTAAAAGGTTATCTTCTACTAAAGATGCACCAATATTAATATTTTTACTTTTTAGAAAGGTAAAACACATTGCTCCACCGATAAATAATTTATCAACTTTATCTATTAAACTATTAATGACTTCAATTTTATCACTTACTTTAGCGCCACCCATAATAACATAAAAAGGTCTTTTTGGATTATCAAGCATATCAAGATTTTTAAGTTCTTTTTCCATTAAAAAACCTATACCACTTGGAAGTAATTTACTAATGCCAACATTTGAAGCATGACATCTATGAATAAGTCCAAAAGCATCATTTATAAAAATGTCTCCAAGACTTGCAAAATATTTAGATAATTCTTGATCACAATTACTTTCTTTTTTATTATCTAAATCAAAATATCTTGTATTTTGAAGAAGAACTCCTTTTTTATAAGGTGTATCATCTATTATTTTTTTAACATCATAATCGTATTCTACAAAAGTTATTTTATTATCTAAATAATAATTTAATCTATCGCATACTATTTTTAAATTATTTTTTTCTTTATCTTCTAAAGTTTTGACTTTACCTAAATGTGATAAAATAACCACTTTAGCATTATTATCCAATATATACTTAATAGTTTCTAGGCTTTCTTTAATTCTTGTATCATCTACTATTTTATTATCTTTTATAGTTACATTTAAATCACATCTTAATATAACTGTTTTAAAATCTAATGAAAAATCTTTTATAGTCTTTTTCATATCTATCCTCTCCTACAATAAACATTTTAACATTTTATTTCATTTTAGAAAAGGTTATTTTAAAATTTAATAAAAGAAAAAGACTTATTAAGTCTTAAATGTTCATTAATTCATTTTCTTTTTCTTTTATTATTTGTTCAACTTTTCTATTATATTCATTTACTACTTCTTGGATTTTTTCTCCAATATTTTTAGAAGCATCTTCACTTAAACCATCTTTTTTAAGTTCATCTAAAATATCTCTTCTTATATTTCTTATAGCAATTCTTCCATCTTCAGCATATTCCTTTGTTTGTTTAACAAGTTCTCTTCTTCTTTCTTCAGTTAAAGGTGGAATTGTTATAAATACACTTTCTCCATTGTTATTAGGTGTTACACCAAGGTTAGCTTCAAATATGGCTTTTTCTATTGCTCCAAGAATACTTCTGTCAAATGGTTTAATATTTATTTGTCTTGCTTCTGGAACTGATATTGTTGCAAGTTGCTTAACTTGGGTTGGTGTACCATAATAAGAAACATATACATTATCAAGCATATTTGGATTTGCTCTTCCTGCTCTTATTGTAGATAATCTTTCTTCCATATTTTCAATTGCTTTATTCATTTTTTCTTTTGTTAAAAATATATAATCTTTATTCATGTTTTTCTCCTTAATAAATATTTCTATAATAATTATACTAAAAAGTTAAGAAAAAAAGCAACATTTTTACCTAATTTATTTAGAAGATAAAAAAATGTAGACAATTATATCTACATTTTTATTAACCATTAATTTGATTCATTACTTCAGCAGCAAAGTCATCATTTCTTTTTTCAATTCCTTCGCCAACTTCATATCTTACCATTTTAACAATTGAACAATTATTATTTTTAGCATAATTTCCTACAGATAAAGATGAATCTTTAATAAATTCTTGTTCTACTAGACAAACCTCTTTAAAGAATTTTCTAATTCTTCCTTCAACCATTTTTTCTGCTATTTCAGCTGGTTTTCCTTCATTCATAGATTGTTCTTTAATAATTTCTCTTTCTTTATTTAATACATCTTCAGGAATATCATTACTTGTTAAATAACTTGGATTCATTGCTGCAACATGCATAGCAATATCTTTTGCTACTTCAGGATTTTTTCCTTCAAGAACAACAACAGATGTTATTTTTCCACCCATGTGAGAATAAATTCCAAATTCTTGACTTTCTGTTTTTGTTAATTTTTCAAATCTTCTGAAACTGATTTTTTCTCCAATTTTAGCAGTAAATGCTACTACTTTTTCTTCAATTGTTTCATTATCCACAACTAATTTATTAGCTTCTTCCATTGTATTAACATCGTTATTTAATAATGTATTAGCAATAGTATTAATTAATGTTTTAAATTCTTCATTTCTTGCAACGAAATCTGTTTCACAGTTTACTTCAACGATAACTGCATTAGTATCATTAGAAACTGCTTCACTTAAACCTTCTGCTGCGATTCTTTCTGCTTTTTTAGCGGCTTTAGAAATACCTTTTTCACGAAGCCAATTGATTGCTTCTTCTATATTTCCTTTAGTTTCATCAAGAGCTTTTTTACAATCAAGCATTCCAGCTCCTGTTTTTTCTCTTAGATTTTTTACATCTTGAGCAGTAAACATAACACTTTTCCTCCTTAATTATTTTAAAGCTTCAACTAATTCTGCTTTTTTCATAGTGCTATAACCTTTAACACCTTTTTCTTTAGCCATTTCTTTTAGTTCTGCTAAAGTTAAATCATTTAAACTCTTTTCAACTGTTTTTTCTACTGTTTCTTTAACTTTTTTTGCTACTTCTACTTTTTTAGCTTTTAATTCTTTCTTTACTTCAGCCTTTTTTTCTTTAAGTTCTTTTTTTACTTCTTCATGTTTTTCTTCTAAGTCTTTAAAAGTTTTTTTAGCTACTTCTTTTGTTAAAACTTTAGTATCTTCAAGAAGTTCTTTCATATCAGTTTTTAAATTTTCTTTTGCATCTTCTGAACTAACATAGTTAATTACTTCTTTTCCATTAACCTCTGCAATAGCATTAGCTAAAGCCCCAATTACTAATTTAACACTTCTAACAGCGTCATCATTAGCTGGGATAACATAATCAACCATATCAGGATCACAGTTTGTATCTACAATACCAAATACTGGAATATTTAATTTTCTTGCTTCTTTAATTGCAGTTTCTTCAATTCTTGGATCTACAATTACAAGTGCTTGTGGTAATTTTTTCATTTCTCTAATTCCACATAAATTACGATTTAATTTATCATATTCTTTTTTAAGTTTAATAACTTCTTTTTTTGGTAATGCTTCAAATGTACCATCTTGTTCCATTTTTTCAATATCTTCAAGGAATTTAACTCTACTTCTAATTGTTCTAAAGTTAGTTAAAGTTCCACCTAACCATCTTTCAGTCACATAGTACATTCCAGTTCTTTCAGCACTTTCTTTCATAGCTTCTTGAGCTTGTTTTTTAGTACCTACAAATAAAACTGTACCACCTTGTTCTACAATTTGTTTTAAAGCTTCATAAGCCTCTTCGATTAATTTTGATGTTTTTTGTAAATCAATTATATATATATCATCTCTTGATGTATATATATATTCTTTCATTTTTGGATTCCATCTTCTTCTTTGGTGTCCAAAGTGAACACCTGCTTCTAATAAATAATTCATTGACACTACTGTCATATTTCTTCTCTCCTTCGTTTTTTCTTCTTCTAAATTCGAAATAATATCATCTATTAAAGACACTTGATATTAAAATTCTTTAGAATGATTATTTTGTTTTTGTTTCTTTTTTAGCACTAGTTTTTGGTGCTTCTTTTGCTTTTGTAGTTTCTTTTTTAACAGGTTTAACAACTACTTTACCTTCTTTTGCTACTTTTACTAAATTAGCAAATGCTTCTTTGTCATAAATTGCAAGTTCAGAAAGCATTTTTCTATTAACTTCTACTCCTGCTTTATTTAATCCATCAATAAATCTTGAATAACTAATTCCATTTTCTCTACATCCTGCATTAATTCTTGTTATCCATAATTTTCTAAAATCTCTTTTCTTTTGTTTACGGTCACGGAATGCATATCTTTCTGAATGCATAACTTGTTCTTGTGCTGTTTTAAATAATCTATGTTTGCTTCCAAAGTAACCTTTAGCTCTTTTTAAAACTTTTTTTCTTCTAGCACGTGTTGCTACACTATTTTTTACTCTTGTCATGTTTTTTCCTCCTTACTAAATATTAAATTACATTTTTAAATCTTTTTAAATCTGAATTGCTTAATTCTGTTTTACTTCTTTTCTTTCTTTTTTGTGCTGGACTTTTTCCACCAGTTTGGTGATTATTTCCTGCAACTTGTTTTGTTATACTACCACTTTGTCTTTTATTTAAAACTTTTTTAGTAGCTTTGTGAGTTTTTAATTTTAATTTTTTAACTTTCTTTGCCATAATTTCCTCCTTATTATTTACTTGTGTTTGGTGCAAGTAACATAGTCATATTTCTACCTTCAAGTTTAGCTTTTTGTTCAACAACCGCAAAATTTTCAACACGTGATGCAAATTTTTTTAAAACTTCTTCTGCTAATTCTGGATGTGTAATTTGTCTTCCCTTAAATCTTATAGATAACTTAACTTTATGTCCTTTTTCCAAATATTTTGACGCATTTCTAACTTTTGTATCAAAGTCTCCAACATCAATAACAGGTGAAAGACGATATTCCTTAAGTTCCATATTTGAAGCTTTTTGTTTTTTTAATGCTTCCTTTTGTTTTTTTGCCTTTTCATACTTGAATTTGTTATAATCCATAATCTTACAAACATTAGGTTCACTATTACCATTAATAAGGACTAAATCTAAACCAGCATAACTAGCTATAGTTAAAGCATCATTAATATTCTTAACTCCCATTTGTTCTCCATTTGGACCAATAACTAAAACTTGACTAACTTTAATTTGTTCATTACATAACAAATCATTACTATTTTTTGCTATACAAAACACCTCCACATATAATATAAAAAGAATGCGAAATGCATTCTATCCTTAAACCATAATAAAAATATAAGTATTTTTTTTGGCTTTTTACCTATAGCTACTTTAAGCATATCAGGTGGATTTATACATCTCTTTCCTTTTTTACAAGTTGTATTATACATTACATATTATGAAAAAGTCAATATTTTTTAACTATTTTATTGTATTTTTAATACGGTTTTGCTAAAATAACTCTACGAAAGAAGGATTTTATATGAAAATATTACAATTTTTTCTAAATCACTTACAAAAAGACTATACAAGTTTTAATCCTTATCATTATGAAACAGGAGATGTTATTTGGGCTAATATGCCACTTAATGATGAAGAGTTAAAACATGTTTTAAAAGGTCATGAAAAAAGGCCTTATTTAATAATTAGTGTAAATAATGATGAAAAAAATTATATAGCATTAGAAGGTACAAGTTATAAAGGAAAGCTATTACCACATTCATATAAAATAGATAAATCTATTTATAATATAAATAAATCTTCAATATTTAAATATAAATTTGTTAAACTAAAAGATCAAAATATATTAAATTACTTTTTTAAATTAAAAGATAATGATATGGAAAATATATTGACTAATATGGTTAAAGATAAATATGTTAATCTAAATGATTTAAAAGGTACTGAAATCTATAAAAAATATAAAAATCTTCTTCTTAAGAAAGGAACAATAATAAAAACAAAAGAAGATAATTACTATCTAATAATTAAAAGTAAAAAAAATAAAATAACATTATTTGATGTATCATTTAATGACTTACATGAAGATAATAAACATTATAAATATAATAATTATCAAATTATATATGGAAATTTAAAAAATATTAATGATTTAAAAGAAATAGATGTTATAGATATTATTCCTGATAATATTGTTAATACAATTATTAAAAACAATAATATTAATAATGAAGAAACAACAAAGGATAAAGAAATTGCTACACTTAAAGATTTTATTGTTTATAAGAAAAATTTTTATATTATTGAAGACAAATATGAAAATATATTAGTTTGTCGTAATTTAAATACAAATATAAAAAAATATATAAATTGTTATGAAGATTATACTATTATGAATAAAAATCCTCAACGAAAAAGAAGTTAATTTTGATTAACTTCTTTTATTTCATTTCAAACTTTCTTGTTAATTTTAAAACTTTTGTATCAAGTTCTTTTAATCTTTCCTCATCATCTTTGTTACTTAAAGCATCAATTATAATACTTGCCACTTCTTTAAACTCATCTTCTTTAAACCCTCTTGTTGTCATTGCAGGTGTTCCTATCCTTATACCACTTGTAATCATTGGTTTTTCAGGATCATTTGGAATTGTATTTTTATTACAAGTTATATGAATTTCATCAAGTATTTTTTCGGCTTCTTTACCAGTTACATTAAAACTTGATTTAACATCTACAAGTAAAAGGTGATTATCTGTTCCATTTGAAACAAGTTTAACATCTTTTTCTTTAAAAGCTTCTTCCATTGCTTTAGCATTATCTATTATCTGTTTAGCATAAATAATAAATTCAGGTTGTAATGCTTCATAAAAGCATTGAGCTTTAGCACCAATTACATGCATTAAAGGTCCTCCTTGAATACCAGGAAAAACAGTTTTATCTATTTTTTTGGCTAACTCTTCATTATTTGTTAAAATCATTCCTCCACGAGGTCCACGAAGAGTTTTATGTGTTGTTGTTGTTACAACATCAGCATAAGGAAATGGACTTGGATGAAGTTTTGCTGCTACTAGACCTGCAATATGGGCCATATCAACCATTAAATATGCTCCACACTTATCTGCAACATCTCTAAATCTTTTAAAATCAATTATTCTAGGATAAGCACTAGCTCCTGCTATTATCATTTTAGGTCTTTCTTCCATGGCTATTTTTTCTAAAGCATCATAATCAATTTCTTCAGTAACAGGATCAACAATATAAGAAATAATATCATAATCTTGACCACTAAAACTTAATTTATGTCCATGTGTTAAATGACCACCATTAGATAAATCCATTCCTAAAACTTTATCACCATGATTTAATAATGCACGATATACAGCCATATTTGCACTACTACCACAATGAGGTTGTACATTAGCATATTTACAATTAAACAATTTGCACGCATATTCTCTTGCTACATTTTCAAATATATCAACATACTGACACCCACCATAATATCTTTTTCCAGGGTACCCTTCTGCATATTTATTTGTAAGTATGCTTCCTTGTAATTTTAAAACATCTTTACTTACATAGTTTTCACTTGCAATTAGTTCAATATTATCTCTTTGTCTTATTCTTTCTAATTCAAGTGCCTCTTCTAATCTTTTATCCATAATTTCACCAACCTTTATTTTATTGTATCAATATTTATAAAAATATACTATAAAAATTTACATTTTTTACATAATTCATGAACTTTTTTATTGTTTTTAAAACCATTTATCATTTCATTACACAATTTATTTTCTTTTAAAGATGAAAAATCATCTTTAAAAATATTTCCCAAATTTATTATGCCTAAAGTATCTAAACAACATGGTACAATTGTACCATCTACTAAAATTCCAATATGTGTTATTAATCCATAACACTTTCCATTTTCATTATAACAATTATTATTCATACTAGGCCATATAAATTCTTCTTCTTTATTTAAATAAATATTTTCTTTTAATTTATTATTTCTTTTTAAATCCTTCTTAGATAAAGATGTATTATATTTTTCATTTAATTTTTTTAATATTTCATCTGTTTCATTAGAATCAACCCATAATCTATAAGAAATATATGTGGTTTCTAAAGTATCTACTACTTCAAAAATATGATTTAAATAATCATCAAGAGAAATATTATATTTCGTATTATAGCTATGAAGTGATATATTTAATTGCCTTATATTTTTATTGTTTTTTAATTTTTCAATTAGATAACCATTCGTTGTAATATTAACTTTATAAGATAAACTTGCTAAATTAATAAACTCATTAATTTTAGGGTGCATTAATGGTTCACCAAGAACATGAAAGTATAAATATTCAGTATGATTTTTTATTTTTTCTAAAATAATTTTAAACTCATCTTCACTCATAAATTTAAGTTTTCTTTGATTTTTAATACAAAAATCACAACTTAAATTACAAGCATTTGTTATTTCAACATAAATTTTTTTATACATAACTCTTTTTAAAAAGAAGAAATTACTTTCTTCTTAATTTATAAGCTTTGTAAACGTTACATCCTAGTTCTGCCACAGTCATTTGACCAACTCCTCCAGGAACTGGTGTTATATAACTTGCTTTTTTGCTAACATTTTCAAAGTCAACATCTCCATATAGCTTATTATCTACTCTGTTCATACCAACATCTATTACTACTGCACCATCTTTTACCATATCTTCTGTTATAAGATCTTTTTTACCTACTGCCACAACTAAAATATCAGCCATTATTGTAAATTCTTTTAAATTAGATGTCTTTGAATGACAAATAGTAACTGTTGCATTATTATTAAGCATTAAACTTGCCATTGGTTTTCCAACTAAGTCGCTTCTTCCTACTACAACAACATTCTTTCCTGCAATATCAATATTATAATATTTTAATATATCTATTATTCCAAGTGGAGTACATGGCATCAAGCAATCAACATTATGTGTAAGCTTTCCAGCATTTACATCATTTAAACCATCAACATCCTTTAATGGATCCACTCTATTTTGAATAAGCTTTGTATTAAATTTACTAGGAAGCGGCATTTGTACTAAAATACCATCAACATTTGGATCTTCATTAAAACTATCAATTAAATCTAAAACTTCTTTTTCACTAACATCTTCATCCAATTTTATATGGTAAAAATCATATCCTACTTTTTCAGCCATTTTTTGCTTTTGATTTACGTATACACAACTAGCAGGATCTTCCCCTATTTGAATTACAACAAGTCCCAATTTTCTTTCTAGTTTTTTTAACTCTTCTTTTAAGTTCTCTAGTATTTCTAACTTAACTTTTTTTCCATCTAAAAGTTCCATAAACATCTTCCTCTCTTTTTTATAATATTATAACTATAAAATAGAAAAAATGCAATTACAATTATTTAATCTCATTTATTGTTATTTCTTGTTCGACATTATCATAATTAGTTTCAACATTTAAAACTTTTGCGCTTAAATCTTTAGAAACTTCTATATCATATTTTATTAAATATAAAACATTTTCCCCATTTTTATATTTAAAAGCTATCGAAGTTGTTCCTTCTTTTAAAGGTTCTAACTTATAAATATATGTTTTTGTATTATCATCATTTGTAATTTGTTCTTCTTTTTTTAATTCAAATGTTTTATCAATATTTCCTTGATATTCCCACTTATATGAAGAATCTTCTCCTTTTAATGTTATATTAATTTCATAATTTTTTTTATTTCCACATCCCACAAGAAGAAATAAACATAATAGAATAATTAAATATATTTTTTTCATAAATATCCTCCTTTTTATAATATTATTATATCATTTAATCATATATTTTAATATGAAAAAGATTTTATTTATTTTAATTATATTGACAATTTTTGTTAATATCTATTTAATTTTTAGAAAAAGCAATGACTTATCAACAGTTTATGTTAATAATAATGGTAATTTTAATAAAAAAACTGATAATTATGATATAAAAATTAATTATCCTCTTACAGGATATAAAAAATTAAATGAAGAAATTACAAAAATTGTTAATAAGTATATGAAAGATTTTAAAAACAATTTACCTAATAAAGATATCCAAGTTGATATGAAATATACTTTAATTATTGATTTCAAGGATTTTTATTATAACGATTATGTTTCTTTTGTTTTTTATATTGAATATTTTACTGGAGGCGCTCATCCTAATCACGAAATTGTTACAATTAATTATAATAAAAGAACCAATAGTTTTATTAAAATAGAAAACCTTTTAGAAAAAAATAAAGATATTTTAGATATATTTTCTAAAATATCAAGAATAAATTTAATAAATAATCCTAAAATAACTGTAACAAGTATGATGTATGAAGGAACCAAACCTATTAAAGATAATTTTAAAAACTTTGTTTTTACAAAAGATGGAATCTTATTATTATTTAATTATTATCAAGTTGCTCCATATTCACAAGGAGAATTTCAAATAATTGTTCCTTATAGTTATATTAAGTAATATTTATTATAAATATATAAAAAGCAAACACTTTTCATATTTGCTTTTACTTTTTACATCATAATATTTTTATCTGTGTTTTTGATTAGTTTGTTCTAATACTGATGCTTCCATTTCATCTGCTTTAGTTATTACACTAGCCATTTCAGTTGAAGTTAACATTGGCTTGTCTTTTAAAAATTTTGCTAATAAACTAGGTGTTAAATTTTCCATAGCTTGTAATCTAAGTTCCATAGCGTAATTATCATTCAATAATTTTCTTTGAAATTTTAAAGCTTTATCAGCGTTGTTATCAAAAGTTACTTCTTCTATTATCTTTCCATCTCTAAAAAATACTATTTGAAAATTAGACCAAGCACCAAGACCATCATGAACAGTAAACTTAGTTTTAGCTATTAAATTATCATTTATAGCAACTACATTTTCCTTACTTGAATTTAATATTGTACTTAAAGCACAAATTTTATAACAAGCATCATAATAATTTAAATTTATATTCATTTTTAAGATCATCCCTTTCATTTGTCTACATTATATCATATTTCATAGCAAAAGTAAACAAAAATGCACAGTATATAGAAAATATTGGGCATTTTTTGTTTTTTTAGACAATTTTTGCACAGTTATAGTGCATTTTAGTATATAAATTCAAAAAATTTGAACTGATTATATCACTTTTTTCTTAATTCGTAAATACATTAGAAATATTAGAAAATATTAAATTCCCAAATGTATTTTAAAATATAAAGTGCACAGAAGTTGTGCACTTAACTTTGTAATTATACCACTGACAAAATCTTTAAAAACATCTCCCATAATGCCATAAAGTACATTACCTTCTAATTCTTTATTTTTTTCTTCTATGGTAGATTGGCTTTTCAATTTTTGCATTTCAATTTCATGTTTATATTCCTTATCTTTCATTTCCATTTCTTAAATAACAAAAAAACTAGATAGTACTTCTAGTTAATATTTATTAATACTCGGAAAGTTCGAGTTTCCTATCAATTTGGTGGAGTTGAGGGGAATTGAACCCCTGTCCATAGGTAAACAAATTTAGACTTCTACAAGTTTAGTTGATAATAAAATTTCCTAACTAAAATAGTTACCAACAAACCTTATAGTTAGTTAGTCTTATAAAATTCGAAGTAATCCTAAGACAAAATCACTTTATATCCTGCTAAAATGAGCCTCTAATATCTTCCACAGGAAAGAAAATAGAAGAAGCGCTTTCATTATACTATGCGAAAGCTAATTGATTTCTGTTTCCAGTTATTTTTATTTTGGATTTAAAGCATACCTACTACTTGCCATCTAAACCATTTTACAAATGTCGAACCCAAATCAACCCCAGGTAAATTATAATACAAAATGCTTTTTTTGTCTATACCTACTTACTTTGAATTATTCTTTTAAATTTGATATTACTATTTTCAATATATTTGTCTAATAATTTACTTTTCTCTTTTGTTTCAACATATGCGGTTATTGCTAATGTTTTTTTGAAATCTTTAGTATAACCATCTGTTGTTAAATTATTTATTTTGTTTTTCATTAAAAACTCTCTTAATTCAATCATAGCTTCTTTATCATCCGATAAAATAACATTAACAAATAATCTGTCTTTAGAAAATTTATTACTTATATATATTGCTAAATAAGTTCCAAATCCACTTGCAATACTTATTATATACATTGTTAAATCTCCGCCTTCAGTAACAGCATCAATTAATTTATAAAATATTATTTGAGAAATTGCTACAGAAAGTCCTGCAAAAAAAGCTTTATTTTTTTGAATTAATAATGTTTTACTAGTGGATAAAACGTTATCTATAATTTTAACAATAAATACCGATATAAGATTTAATATATTCATAAATACTCCTCCTTTTCGAAGTCTCAATTTTAACACAGTAAAAGAAAAAAATCAATAACTATTTTTATTGATTTTTTGCTCTTTCCCTTATGAATTTTACTGGTTCTTCTGTAACTTTACTTAATAAATCATTATTTATGTAATATTTTTCTTTATTTTTTCTAAATCTGTAATCAAGAATATCTCTTACTTTTTTTAGGATGTCTTTATCATTTACATCATCCATATATACTTCAACATCCCTAATTTCTCCAAAATAATCCATATATCTTAGATTTTCATAATATAATTTAATTATATAACTTGCTTTTTCTACACTATAATCTTGTTTTATTAATTCATAAGCTCCTCTTTTTGAAGATTCACTTATTTTTTTTAAATATTCTTTATTTTCATCAGCAAAAGAACTTATTCTTTGTTCACCTTTTTTTGTTAATATTCCATCAGTTATTATTTCTTGACTAAATCTATTAGCTTCAATTACCTTCTTATCAGTAAAATTTTTAATACGAGCTATTCCTTCAAATGTTGATAATTCTTTATTCATTTTCTATTCCTCCTATTTTCTTTACTTTTTTTCTAACATATGATAGTGGTCTTGTATTCATTCCATTCATAATCTTATGTTCTATATAATGATCACTACTTTTTTTAGTTATCTTATAATTTATTATATTTTTTATTTCTTTTAGAAGTTCCTTATTTCTAGGGTTTTCCATATATATTTCAATATCTTTTAATTCTCCTAAATAATTATATTCTCCTAAACTTTCATAATAAAATTTTATTATATAGTTAGCATGTTTTATGTCGAAATCATGTCTTTTTACTTTAACATTACCACCTTTATTTTTTTCACTAACCTTTTTAAGGAGTTTATTTCTGTCACTAGCAAAATAGTCAATATTTGTTGTTGTCATATTTTCAATTTCACCATCAGTTATTATTTCTTGACTAAATCTATTTATCATATTTATATCACTATAATTTTCAAAAGAAGTATTGCCTTCTAAGGTAAAAAATTTTACATTAACCATAATACCAATTCCTTGTAATTAGCTATTATATAATTAAATAACAAAAAAATCAATAACACTTTATTATATTATTGATTTTATAAAAATATTCCTATTTGTCTATATAATGTAAATTATCTAAAATTATACCGGTTCCTTCTGCTACACATATTAATGGATCATTTGCTATATAAACAGGAACATTTAATTTTTCTTGCATAAGTTCTGGAAGATTTTTAAGGAGTGCTCCGCCTCCTGTTAAAACAATACCTTTTTCTATTATGTCGGCAGAAAGTTCTGGTGGGGTTTGTTCTAAAACAACTTTTACCATATCTATTATTTTGGTTATGCTTGGAGTTAAAGCTTCACAGACTTCATCACTTGATATAGTAATTGTTTTAGGTAAGCCTCCTACTAAATCACGCCCTTTTACATCTATTTTTTCTTTTTTATTACCATTTTTAACTGTACCAATTTCTATTTTTATTCTTTCAGCTGTTTTTTCTCCAATTAATAGTTTATATTTGCTTTTTATGTAATTTATTATTTCTTCATCAAAAGTATTACCCGCTGTTTTAATTGATGCGCTAGTTACAATATTGCCTAGAGATAAAACTGCTATATCCGTTGTCCCTCCGCCAATATCAACAACCATATTTCCAAGTGGTTTTGATATATCAAGTCCTGCTCCTATCGCAGCAACTTTGGGCTCTTCTTCAATGAAAACTCTTTTGGCTCCAGTTCTTTCAGCAGCATCTTTAATTGCTGATTTTTCAACTTCTGTTATATTAGCAGGACAGCATATTAAAATTCTCGGTTTAAACATACTTCCTTTTATCTTAAGTTTACGAAGCAAATAATCAAGTAACATGCCTGTTATTTCAAAATCTGCTATTACACCATCTTTCATAGGTTTTATCACTTTAATTTTACCCGGAGTTCTACCTAGCATATCATTAGCTTCTTTCCCAAAAGCAATAGGACGCTTTGTATCTTCATCAATTACTACAACACTTGGTTCGCTAAGTACTATTCCTTGTCCTTTAACATATATTAAAATATTTACAGTTCCTAAGTCTATTCCTATATCTTTACTAAACATATTTTAAAACTCTCCAACTGTTTTTGTATAATACTTTTCAGGATTAACATAAACACCATTTATAACAAGTTCAAAATGTAAATGATTTTTAAGTTCACTATTAATTTCGTTAGTACCACTTGTACCAATAACATCACCTTGTTTTATTTTATCATGTTCTTTAACAGCTACTTCACCAAGACTTTGGTATATACTAATTAACTTATCGTTATGTCTAACCTTTACTGTTTTTCCAACGATATCATTATCTGTAACGGAAATAACTTCTCCTGATAAAATTGAAACAACTTTAAAAGTATCTTCTTTTACATAATCTACTCCTGTATTTTGCATATAAGTATTTTCATAATATATAATAGCGTTTTCTTGTGTTTTTTCATCATTTAAATCATAATAATATTTACCTATTGTAACTTTTTCATCATTATAAGGTCTAATAATTGTATTATCATTCTCATTTATCGTAGGAATAGCATAATCTATTAACACTTCATACGATACATATGTCAAATTATTATCATCTTTATTTTCTACAACCTTTAATGATTCATTTAATAAAACTCCAAATAATGCAAATAAAACTACTAACAATACATAAATACTTGGTAACACAAATGGTCTAAATTTTTTCCCTAACATAAAATCACCTCATTAAAAGTTTTACCAATTAATGAGGTTTTATACATTTTTTTAAATTGATGTAAAATCAAATATAAAATTTGTTACTAAATATACTAATGACGTTATTAATAAAAGATAAAATAATCTTGCTTGAAACACTCTATTTTTTTTAAAAATACTATTAATATTAACAGCGTCAAGACCAATTATTACAAGGACTGTAACTATTAAATATACAATTAATTTAACTTTCATTACTCTTCCTCATATTTTTTTATTTTTTCTATTCTTTCACTATAAACTGGATCTTCTAGTGGTTTTTCTTTTAAGAATCTCATAATCATTTTTTTAGCTTTAAATGGCCATATATTACCACTTAACGCTATTACATTAGCATCATTGTGTTCTTTAGCTAGTTTTGCTTCTTTTACATTTGTTATTCTAGCGCAATAAATCCCTTTTACTTTATTGGCAGCAATAGTCATACCTATTCCTGTACCACAAAATAATATTCCTATCTCAGCATCTTTATTTACAACTTTTTGGCAAAGAGAAAAACAATAATCTGGGAAATCTACTCTATCAAAGTTATTTGTTCCAACATCTATTATTTCATATCCTTTTTCTTGTAAATATACTTTTATTATTTCTTTTAGTTTATATCCTCTATGATCTGATCCTAAACATATTTTCATACATCTTCACCTCTTTAATCTATTATACATTAAATACAAAAGAAAAAAAAGCATTAAGCTTTTTTAATTCCATATTTTTTATTGAATTTGTCTACATTTCCTTTAACAGTAGTAGCATTTTGTTTTCCAGTATAAGCTGGATGACATTTAGAACAAACATCAATATGCATTTCATCTTTATTTGATTTTAAAGTAAATGTTTCTCCACAAGCACAAATAAATTTTGTATCTTTAAATTCTTTATGTATTCCTTTTTTCATTTTAAGTCCTAACCTTTCTATTCGCCATGAAAACTTGTTTCATAGTAATTAATTTCTTAAGTATTGTAACAAATATTTATTACTTTGACAAGTCCTTTTCTAATTTTTTTATTATTTTACTTCCTACTTTATTATTTAAATTTAAAGATAAATTATTATTTGCATCTAAACTATCACTATTATTAACAATACTATTTATATCAATATAAGTCATTTTATAATCTATTGTTAACTGTTTTAATTTATTATTTACATATGTAACATATTTATTATAACTATCATCATAAAAACCTAAAACATACACTTTATCTTTTTTATATATATTTACCTGATTTAATAACTCTTCAATGTTTTTTAATAATAAATTACAAGACTCATAATCATTTTTTAATTCATTATTATTTAAACCTATTAACACAATATTGGCTTTAGCAAGTAATGTTTTTATGTTATGTTCTTTATTATTTATATAAACTTTATTATTGTTATAAATATCTTTGGTCAAATCCTTTGTTAAATAATTATTTTTTACATATGAGTTATCATAAGATTTTAAAAGATTATTATTTTCCAAATAAAGTTTAACATAATCATAATACTTAATATCTTCTTTAGTTAAGTTATTACCTAAAACTAATAAATTTTGTTTATTATTATAAAATCTATAGTAAGTAAGAATAATAATTAGTATTAATAAAATTATAAAAAGAAATATTTTAATTTTTTTCATTTTTCACCCATTAAAAAAGTAGAATAAATCTACTTTAATACATTATATTTCTCTTATTTCTATTTTAGCACCAACAAGTGATAATTTTTCAACAATTCCCTCATAACCCCTTAGAATATGTTCAACATCATTAATTGTTGTTGTCCCTTTAGCAATTAAACCTGCAACAATCATGGCAGCTCCTCCTCTTAAATCAGTTGAAGTAACCATTTTACCTTCAAGTGGCGTTTTACCTTTTATTTTTAGTTTATCGCCATCTATTTTAATATTAGCTCCCATTCTGTTAAGATATGGAATGTGCATAAATCTATTTTCGTATATTGTTTCTTTTAAAGTTGATACTCCTTTAGCTTGAGTTAAATAAACAGAAAAAGGTTGTTGTAAATCAGTTGGAAATCCTGGAAAATAATATGTTTCAACATCAACACTTTTTAGTTCTTGTGATGCTGAAGTTAAAACGTAATCTCTTCCTATTTCAATATTGGCATTAGATTCAATAAGTTTAGTAGTTAATGCTTCAAGATGTTCTGGAATTATATTATCTATTTTTAAATTTTCTCCAATTAAAGAACCAATTATTATATAAGTACCAGCCTCAATTCTATCAGGGATAACTTCAACATAACCCTTCTTTAATTTTGATACCCCTTTAATCTTAATTGTACTTGTACCTGCTCCTGTTATTTTAGCACCCATACTATTTAATAAATCACAAACATTTTTTATTTCAGGTTCACATGCTGCATTAGTTATTGTTGTTATACCTTTTGCTTTTGTTGCTGCTAAAATAATATTAATTGTGGCACCAACACTAGCTAATTCTAAATCTATTTTAGTTCCTACAAGTTTTTTAGCTTCAATTGTATATTTATCGTTTTCTTCAATTATGGTTGCACCAAGCTTTTTAAAACCATCTAAATGAAGATTAATCGGTCTACTACCAATGTTACATCCACCCGGAAAATACATTTCTACTTTTTTATACTTACTTAATAATGCTCCCATAAAATAATATGATGCACGAAGCTTTCTTGAAATATCTTCTGGTATTTCTTTATTAGTCATATCTTTAGCATTAATGATAATCGATTCTGTAGCACGACTAAATTTAACTCCCAAATATTTTAATATTTCTTCCAGTGAATTTATGTCAGATATTTCTGGAACATTACAAATTGTCACTTCTTCATCACTTAAGATAGCTGCTGGGATAAGAGCAACGGCTGCATTTTTTGCTCCACTTATTCTTATTGTTCCAGTTAATTTATTTTTACCTTTTATTTTTATTTGTTTCATAAGTACTTCCTTTCAAAGTTAATATATGTGAAAATTAACTTTATGCCCCACCTTAATCATATTATTTTTAAAGCATTATGTCAAATAAAAAACCACTTGTTGACAAGTGATTTAGTTATTAACAGTCGCAAATTCTTTTATAACACGAACATTTAATGCTTGAAGTCCTTTACCTGTTTCAATTAATTTGAATTCTACATAATCGCCTTCTTTAAGTGATTTATAACCTTCAGCATCAATTGCGGAATAGTGAACAAACACATCTTCATTTGGTTTATATTCAATGAATCCGAAACCTTTTTCATTGTTGAACCATTTTACAAAGCCTTTCATAATTACACCTCTTTTCTACTTATAATCTCCTGCGCGCAATACTATAATAACAAAAAATAAGGAATATTTTTTAAATGTTCCTTATTTTGTACTTATCAAACCCTGTTCGTCACATAACTCTTTTAGTTTTTTCTTTTTATCCCTTGAAAGATAAAAACACTTTTCATCACTTATAAATAATAGATAATTTTTACTAGGGTCAATCATTTTAACATTATCTAAATTAACTATTGCACTTTGGTGTGTTCTAAAGAATCTTTCATCCAGCAAATCTTCAAGATCTGTTAAAGTTTTAGTAGTATACACAATATCTGTTTTAGTATGAATGATACTCCTTTTACTATTTCTTTCCTTTTCAATATATAAAATATCTTCATATGGTAAATTATATATTTGACTATCAAATATAACAGTTAAAATCTTCTTTCTTGTTAATGTTGAGTTATAAATATATCTAACATCATACTTTAATCTGCAAATTTCTTCTTCTTTTAATAAATCTATCATAAAACTGTTTTCTTTTTTAATAGCTTCATAACTTAAAGTACCATTCTTATCAATAATAACAATAAAAGAAAAATACATTTTATATTCATTTCTAATAGTTTCTATTACTTCTAAACTGTTTACTTCATCATCATTATCTATTATAAAAACACTTGATGCATTTTTAAGACTACAATAACTTTTAAAGCTTTTATCATTATTATTAAAAATACAATATCAAAATCAGAGTGATTTTAGACAGATAAAAAGCTGAAAATAGTATCTGTAATCAGTTTATAGGAAAATGGCATTATTTGCAAGAAACATGGCATTATTTGTGTAGATTATGGAAATAATGCCTGTTATGATATGGATAAAGAGAAAGATGCAGCTAACAGATGCAGTAAGCGGCGAATACTCTGTGTGAACTATATACAGTCAAAAGAAATAAAAATACAACAGAAGAAATTTTTAAATGTAATTAAAGACGGGGATTAAAAATCAGGAGGAAGAAAGATGAAAGTAGTATTGGAACGTTATCATGGATTGGGGAATGATTATCTTGTATTTGATCCGAATCACAATGAATTAGAACTGGATCAGGCAAATGTAAAAATGATCTGTGATCGTAATGAGGGGCTTGGCGCTGACGGAGTTCTGGAAGGACCGATCCTGAAAGAAGACGGTATGCATGTAAAAGTATGGAATCCGGACGGAAGTGAATCAGAGACCAGTGGAAACGGTGTCCGTATTTTTGCAAAATATCTGAAAGATGCCGGTTACGTACAGAAAAAGAATTTCAAATTATATACAGGAAACGGTCCGGTGGAAGTGACATTCTTAAATGAAGATGGAAGCCGGCTGCGTGTATCTATGGGAAAATTATCATTTTGGAGTGATGAGATCCCGGTCATCGGCGAGAGGCGTGAAGTGATCAACGAGGATATGGTATTCGGAAGGACGTTGTATCCGGTTACCTGTGTATCCATCGGTAATCCACATTGCGTGATCCCTATGCGTGAGATTTCCAAACCGCTGGTATGCAAGATCGGTGATTATTCCGAGATCGCAAGATATTTCCCGAACAGAATCAATACACTTATATTTTAGAAAACTATGATAAGTCATGGAGTATTCCTGCTTCCTTGAATACGGTTACATATAAAATCTGCCACCTGGAAAATATACTTTTAAAGTAAAGGGAGCCAATTCCTATGGGATCTGGAATGATGAAGTGACTTCTTTGAAAATTACAATCACTCCACCATTTTGGAAGTCCAATATGGCTTATACAGTGTA
>URYZ01000006.1 GCA_900552235.1 uncultured Mycoplasmatota bacterium
TAGTAATACAAAACTTATCCCCATGATTATATTTTGTTTTTTCATATGTTTTTTTACTTCCTTTCTATTTTTAACTTTATAAATTAATTATATAAAGCACCCCCCCCAGGTTGTTAATATTTTTTATACATTTTAACAAAATTTTAAGGGTATTTTATTATAATTTTATTTTATCATAATAATATAAAAATTATTGTTGGTAATTTTTGCCAAAGAAAAACAAGCATTTGCTTGTTTATTTTGTACCAGTTGAACCAAAACCACCAGCACCACGTACTGTATCATTTAAATCTTCTACTTCATTAAATTCTACTTTTAAGAATGGTGTTACTACTAATTGTGCTATTCTTTCATTTTTATCAATTGTTTGAACTTCATTACTATGATTATGTAAAGCTACCATTATTTCGCCTCTATAATCACTATCAATTACCCCAACTTTATTAGCAGGAGCAAGGCCTTTTTTTGTTGCTAACCCACTTCTTGCATAAATGAGTCCTGCATAATTTTCTGGTATTTCCATACTTAATCCTGTTTTAATTAATTTAGTTTCTCCTGGATTTATACTAACATCTTCATCCATGCAAGCATATAAATCACATCCAGCAGAATAAACTGTGCCATAAGTAGGAAGTTTAGCATTTTCATTTAATTTTTTTATATTTACTAACATATTTTAATCTCCTTAATCTAAATATATAATTACTTTGTTTTCTTTTAAACTATTTTGAACATCAATTACTCTTTGATTAGAAGACCCTCTAAATTTTAATTTGTAATCTTTTAATTCATCAACGTATCTTCCATCCACTAAAATATCAACATAGTTTAATATATTTTTTGCTCTTTCTAATAATTCTTCATATGTATATCCTGAATATATCCATAATTTTTTATTAGGATAAGTTTCTTTAATTCTTTTAACTAATTTTTCTAAGTCTGTTAAATTTTCATCAATAAAAGGTTCTCCCCCTAATATTGATATTCTTGATATATAATCAGGTTTAGCAAGAGTAAGGAAATTATCTTCAACTTCCTTACTCCATAAATTACCACTTTTTACATCCCATAATTCTTTATTAAAACAATTTTTACAATAAAATCTACATCCTGATGTAAATAATGCTATTCCTATTTTTTCACCATTACTTATATCCATATTTCTTATTTGAGCATATCTCATTATTTCACCTTCTAGTCTATTTTGTGATTATCTAAATGAACATATCTATTTCTAATTTCATCAGTTCTTCCTTGGTTAAAGAAGTTCGTACCAATATAACCACATGTTCTTCTTGCAACATTCATTTTAGAATGATCCATATTACCACAGTTAGGACATTTCCAATCAAGTTTGCCATTTTCATCTACGATTTTTATTTCACCATCATAGCCACAAACTTGGCAATAATCTGATTTTGTATTAAGTTCAGCATACATAATATGATCATAAATAAATTTAATAACTTCAATAACAGCATCAATATTATTTGTTAAATCAGCACATTCAATATAGCTTATCGCACCACCTGGAGAAAGTTTTTGAAATTCACTTTCTAAAGATAGTTTAGTGAATGGATCAATTTTTTCAAATACAGGAACATGATATGAATTAGTTATATAATCTCTATCAGTTATACCTTCGATTATACCAAATCTATTTCTTAAACATTTAGCAAATTTATAAGTTGTGGATTCAATTGGAGTTCCATAAACACTATAATCTATTTTTTCTGCTTTTTTCCATTCAGCACATTTATCATTTAATTTTTTCATTACCTCTAAAGCAAACTCTTTACCAATACCATTATCAGTATGAGAATTACCAGTCATATATTTAACACATTCATAAAGTCCTGCATAACCAAGTGATATAGTCGAATATCCATTATGTAAAAGTTCATGGATACTTTCACCCTTACCAAGTCTTGCTAAAGCTCCATGTTGCCATAAAATTGGGGCAATATCACTAATTGCATGGGCAAGACGTTCATGTCTTATTTGAAGTGCTCTATGGCATAATTCTAGTCTTTCATCAAATATTTTCCAAAATTCATCCATATCTTTTTTACTTGATAAAGCAACATCTGGTAAAGATATAGTTACAACACCTTGATTAAATCTTCCATAATACTTAGGTTTTCCATTTTTATCTAAATATGGAGTTAAGAAACTTCGACAACCCATACATGGATAACATTGTCCATTACCATTAGCATCTATTTTACATTCTTTCATTATTTTTTCTGAAATATAATCAGGAACTAATCTTTTAGCAGTACATTTAGCAGCAAGTTTAGTTAAATAATAATATTTACTATCTTCATGGATATTATCTTCTTCAAGAACATATAAAAGTTTGGGAAAAGCTTGTGTTATATAAACACCTTTTTCATTTTTAAGTCCTAAAATTCTTTGTTTTAAAAATTCTTCAATTATCCATGATAATTCTTCCTTATATTCAGTTGTTTCTCCAAGATACATACATACAGATAAGAAAGGAGATTGTCCATTTGTATTAGTCATAGAATTTACTTGATAATTAAATGTTTGGACACCATCTTCAATTTCTTTTTTTGTATCTTCCATGGCATATTTTTTACATGTTTCATCATCCATGCCTCTTTTTTTATACTTGTCATAATATTTTTCATAACTAGATCTAACAAATGGTGCAAGAGCTGTCAAAGTAATCGTAGCACCACCATAACTTGAACTAGTTACTGCTGTTATTATTTGAGTTGCAATAGTTGCAGCAGTTAAAAATCTATGTGGTTTTTCAATTAAAATATTATTAATCATTGTACCGTTTTGTAACATATCTTCAAGATTTATAAGTTCACAATTATGTAAGGCATTTTGAGCAAAGTAATCGGCATCATGAAAATGAATAATACCAGCATCATGTGCCTCAACAATATCTTTAGGTAGTAAAAATCTTCTTGTTATATCAGTACTTGTAATACCAGCTATGTAATCTCTTTGAACAGTTACAACTTTAGCATTTTTATTAGCGTTTTCACTATTCCAATATTCATTTGTTCCATTTAAAAGTTCAAATATTGTTTTATCAGTTGTATTACTTTCTCTAACAAGACCTCTTAAATATCTATATCTTATATAACATCTAGCAACATCTTTTCTATTACTAGCCATAAGTTTATCTTCTACAATATCTTGTACTTCTTCTACTTTTAAATTTCTATCTAAAGTTTCAATATAATCAGCAATTTCACGGGCTTTTTTCTTATCTTGTTCCGTTAATTCTTTATCTACTTCAACAAATGCTTTACAAACAGCATTATATATTTTCTCCTTATCAAATTTTTGTCTTCTTCCATCTCTTTTAATTACTTGCATATTTTACTTCTCCTTTTCATATTTTTTTTAAATTGCAATATATAATATTTTCATAAATGTACTTAATTAAATCATCTAATTCATCTTCTTTTACTAAACTTATATCAACTTTACTTATCGTACCACCTAAAGATAAATTATTAAATTTCTTTTCATATTCTAACTTTTCCAATATATTAAGTTCTTCATCTTCGATAAAATAAGCACTGTTATAACTTGTTTTATCTGTTATTTTTTTAATATAACCAAATTCTTCTAAATCTTTATTAATAAAATATGTTGAAGAAACATTATCATAAAAAGAATATAATTTAAAACAAACTCCTATTTCTTTTGTTAAATTTAAACATACTTCATTCATTTTATTTAATATTTTAATAGCTAAAGCTTCTCCTTCTTCCTCTTTAATACTTTTTTTAAGTAGAATTTCCACTGTTTCTGGAAGTCCTACATAACTAAGTAAAAGAGTTGAATAACCATTTTTTAGTAAATCATCTATTTTTTCATCTTTATCAAGTCTTGCTAAAGCACCATATCTAAAGTGAATACTTGATGTTTCACAACTTGTTCCAAGAAGTGAATAATATTTACATAACAAAGACTCTTTACATATTTCAAGTGCTTCATCTAACTTTTCAAAAAAGTCTTCATTTTCTTTTAAAGAAAGTGCTACTTTTGGTAAATTAAGACTTACTAAGCCTTGATTAAATCTTCCCACAAATTTATATTTAGAAGATACTTTATAACTTGGCAAGAACTGATTTTCCCCAATTGGAGAAAAGACATTACCATTAAACATTTCTTTCATTTTCTTTGAACTAAGAAGATTTATATTACCATTATTTAAAATACATTTTACAACAATTTTCGTTAAATAATCAAAACTTCCTCCCGTTAAATTATTATCTTCATCTAAAACATACACTATTTTAGGATAAATATATTCTTCTTTAGAATTTTCTTTATTTATGCCTTCAAGTCTTTGATTTAATATTTCCTCAATAATAAGGGCTGTTTCATTTTTAAATAAATCATCTTTATTTATTCTTAAAAATAAGGTAACTAAAGGTACTGTACCACCACTATTAATAAGAGTGTTGATTTGATAGTGAATTGTTTGTACCCCATTTTTTAATTCATTTTTTGTTAAATCATTAGCAAGCGTTTTTATCATTTCATCATTTACTTTAGATTTATACTTTTCCTTTAAAATGTTCACATTTTTTAAATAAGTGGCATTTAAATATGGACTTAAACAATCAATGTCTAAAGAAAATCCTTTTATTTGACCACCTGAAATAGCATTAATTATTTGCATTGTAACATTACATGCCACTTGAAATGACTTAGGTTTTTCTATTTTTACTCCATTTATAATTGTTCCATTTTCTAACATATCTTTAAGATTGATATAACTTGAATTAATTATAGGTTGAATAAAATAATCCATATCATGAAAGTATATCAAACCTTCTTCATGAGCTTTTACTATTTTTTCTGGTAAGAGAATTCTTTTTGTTAAATCTCTTGATACTTCCCTTGCTATTAGATCTCTTTGATAAGAAGCATTGTTATTTTTTATGCCAAATGAATTATTATTTTTAAGTAAACTAAGTATTGATTCATCTGTTGTATTAGCCTTTCTAATAAGAGCTCTTGTATATCGATAAGTTATATATTTTTTAGCTAGTTCATACTTACCTGTTGCCATAAGTCTTATTTCAATTATGTCTTGGATATCTTCTACTAGAATCCTTTTTTTATTTAAACTTTCAATATACTTTATAATGTTGTTTATTTGGGCAAGTGATACTCTTTCATCTTCTTTTACTTCATTGTTTGCTTTACTTATAGCTATTTTAATTTTTTCACTGTCATATTCGACAGAAGACCCATCTCTTTTTATTACTTTTATAATGACCACCTGCCTTTTTATTTTTATCTATGATTAAAGTTTATCACAAAACAAAAATACTCATTGTTGCAATTGCAACATTTTATAAATTTTGTTATAATTTATTTATAAAGTGTAAAGGAAGGGATTTTTATGAATATTTTTAATAACATAAATGATAAAGATTTAGAAAAATTATTAAAGTGTTTAGACGCTAAAAATATATCTTTTAAAAAAAATTCCACTATTATAAATAACGCTTCTAATACTAATATTTTAAGTATTATAACTAAAGGAAGTGCTAGTATTATAAGGATAGATTATAATGGTAATAAAACCTTAATTGAAAACTTAAAAGAAAACGATTTATTTGAAGCTAAAATGTTTAATATTGTAAATAATGAATTATCTTTAATTGCTTTAGAAGATACTGAAATAACAATGATTTCTTATGACAAAATAATTAATAGATGTGAAAAAAATTGTCCATATCATAATATTCTTATCAATAATATGTTACAAATAATAATAGATAAATTAAACTTGTCTTATGAAAGAATCCAAATATTAACTAAAAAAACTATAAGGGAAAAACTTTTAGAATACTTTAAATTTGAAGCAAATAAAAAGCATTCTAAAAAGTTTAAAATGTCTTTAAGTTTTACATCTTTAGCAGAATACTTAGCAGTTGATAGAAGTGCTTTGATGAGAGAAGTTAAATATTTAAAAGAAGATGAACTTCTTGAAATAAATAATAAAATAGTAAAAATAAATTTTTAAGATTGCTATTTTTATTTTTTTAAGTTAATATAATATTTTAAGAAAGGAAAGATTTTGATGAATATTTATGAAGAAAAAATAAATATATTACGTAATGAAATAAACAAAATAAAAATATCAAGAGATAAAAGAGTAAAAAACATAAATACTTTTTTGTGGCTTTTATTAATAGCAATTGATGTTTTATTATATATTAAAATAAAAGACATAAGTTTATTTACAAAATATCAAAATACTTTATTAGAAATACTTAGATATGTAATAACAGGATGTTCCTGTTTGATAGTTGATGCTACTTTATATACTATTGGCGATATATATAATTTTAAACTATATGAAAAAGATGAAAATAGAATAAAAGAAATAGATAAAGAAATAAGAAATACTATTTATTATAAAAATAAAGATATCAAAAAAAGTTCTATTATTGATAATAGTTATACTAAACCAAATTATGTAAATAAGCTTTATAGAGTAAGAAAAAAGACTAATTAATTTTTTTATTAATTAAGTCTTCTTTTTTTATACCATTTAAATAATCTTTAAATTCCATCACTTTTTTACCAGGAAATTGTAATTTAGTTATAATAATTTCACCATCAATTGTACTTATTCCTAATCCTTCTTTTGATATATTAATTATCTTACCATAAGAAGAAGCTTTAGAATTTCCTATTTTAGCATTATATACTTTAACTCTTTCATTATCTAAATTAAAATAACAACAAGGTTCAGGAGAAAGTCCCCTTATTTTATTATATATATTAATTGTTGTATCATTAAAATTTAAATATTCATCTTCTTTTTTTATAATTTTAGCAAAAGTAACTTCATCTTCATTTTGTTTTATATATTTACAAGTCCCATCAAAAATACTTGGAAGTGTTTTAATAAGTAAATCTTTTCCTATAACCGATAATTTAGAACTTAATGTTTCATAAGTATCATCATCTTTTATTTCTATTTCATAAGAAGATATCATATCTCCATCATCCATGCCTGCTTCAGTTCGCATAATTGTAACACCTGTTTTTTTATAGCCTTCCATAATAGCTCTTTGAATTGGTGCCCCTCCCCTTAATTTAGGAAGAAGGGATGCATGAACATTGATTGTTTTATATTTAGGATAACTTAAAAGTTCATAAGGAAGAATTTGACCATAGGCACATGTTATAATAACATCAGGGTTTAAATCTATTATATCTTGATATTCATTTCTTAATTTTCTTGGTTGTAATACTTTAATATTATGTTTTAAAGCAAGAGCTTTTACAGGACTGATTGTTAAAACATGTTTTCTTCCTACTTCTTTATCAGGTTGAGTTACTACTGCGATTACATTACAATTTTCTATTAAGCTTTCTAAAACATTTAAGGAAAACTCTGGAGTTCCCATAAATACTACTTTTTTATCCTTCATCTTTTCCCTCCCTTTTTAACTTCACTTACAAGGTCTTTATATGGTGTAGTTTTGCTTTCTTTTTTTATAGTGTCATATACTTTAACACCATTTGAAACAGCCATATCATATAAACTATTTACAACGTTAGAGTTAACAATATTTCTTTTACTTATTATATAATTATTAAGTTCTTCAAGTGCCTTATAAAAGTAAGTTAAATGTTTTTTAGGCATAATACTTATCAAAGAACAAACTTTAATAGGAATATCTTTTCTGTTATTTAAAGTATCTATTATTTCATTAATATCTCTATTATATACTTTTTTTACTATTTGATTATATAAACTATTATAAAAAGCATAATCATTTTTAATACCTGGAATATAACTTAAATTATTTATTATTTCTTTTTTAAGATTTTCTATTTTTTCATATAGTTCTTCTTTTGTTTCACTGTTTGTTATTCCAATTAAAACTTCTGAAGTTTTAACAAGTACAGTATTATTAGGTACATCATAAACAACTGTTTCATGATTTTCTTTAGGCACTAGTTCCACTTTCTTTTGGTATTTTTCACTAAAATATTTTTCTAAATCTTCTAAAGGAGTAATATTTTCATGATCATAAAAATAAGTTCTAGCATCAACACCACACTTTGCTGCAAGTGCTCCTAATCCTGCTTCATCAAATTCTTTTATTTTTAAAACATTATTATAAAATTTATTAAGCATTGATCTATAGTAAAGTAAATGTTTATAATTTAAAAGATTTAAAAAATTATCATTTGGAATAGTAATACCATTATTTTTTATTTTTCGTTTAAAATTTGTAATATTATATCTATAAAGTGATATATTCATACAAGATAAACAACCACTTCTTGCCTTAAAAAGGTCAGTTAATTCTTTTTTATCTTCAATTTTTTCTTTATCTATTTTTTTAGCAATTAACTTTCCAAGATGTTTATTTATTTTTTCTTTTGTTTTTTTAATCGTTTCAAGTTCTTTTTTTATTTTACGTTCTTCAATAGACATAAAATCACCTCTTTACACACTTATAATATCATTTATAAAGTATATTTGCAAATTATATTTTATTTAAAATACTTCTTTGATAAGTTGCTTTTGATTTTTTTACTAAGCTTTTAGCATCATTTAATTTTGTTATATCCTTATCTAAATATTCACTGAGTTTTTTTCTAAATTCTTTTAAAAATTCTAAACTACTAACATTATAATCCATATACATTTCATTTAACAATAAATTATCTTTTACAAAATAATCAAAATAATCATCTACTAAAAATAACATTATTTCATTATCAATACACGCTCTATTATTTTCATATGAAGCTTTATTTATTCCATATTCTAAAGTATCAACAACATATAATCTACCATTTTTATACATAATATTATACATAACATCATATAAGGTAGCATTGTTATCTGTTATTATTTTAATATCTTTAAAAATATTTGTAAGCCCTTTTTCTAAAGCATTTAAACTAACAGATAAAGGATCTATTTGAAAAAGATTTTTAGAATTTTCATAAGGCATTGTATAACCCACCAATTCATTTTCTACATAAATAACATCAGTCGGCCATATAAATGTGTTATTTTTAATATTACTAAATCTTAACAAGAAGTCTTTATCATAACCTGCTTTTTCATTATCCATATATTCATGAAAAACTTTATATACCGTATTATTATTTTTATTTAAATAACATATTCCTTGAAATCCTTGTCCAAGATAAGTTAGTCCTCTTAAAAATATATTAAAATGTTCTTTATTTACAAAATTCATCAAAACATCCCCTTAAAGTGACCGTATTATATCATAAAAATTAAAAAAAGACAAATATCTTGTCTTAATTTAATCCTGCTAGAATGTCTTTTAAGTTATAAAAATATAATTTTAATATACTCATCTTATTTATATCTTTATTTACTACTAAAGGAGATTTTTTTACTATTGTGTTGTTATCTTTTACATAAAGTGTTGCTATTTTTTGACCTTTTTTAATTGGATAACTAACATTATCTAAAACTATTTCATATTGATAGGAAACTCTTTCATCTATTTTCTTTTTTAATATAAATATATCATCTTTAGCATATAAATCTATTTTTTCATTTACCTTATCTACATTAATTGTTCCTACTTTTTTATCTTTTTCATAAAGCATATTTATTTCATATTGATTAAATCCATAATCAAGTAAATCCATTGTTTCTTTATTTCTTGTTGTTACATCTTTATATCCTAAACTTATTGCAATAAGTCTTAAACCATTTCTTTTGGCAGTTGCTGCGATACATTTTCCAGCATCTGTAGTTGAACCCGTTTTAAGACCATCTGCTCCTTCATAAAACCTAACAAGTTTATTTGTGTTAGCAATCCATGTTTTATTTGATGTATTTTCTCTTACATAACTTTCATATACACTTGAAAACTTATATACATCAGGATAATTATTAACTAATTCCATAGCAATCTTAGCCATATCACTTGCCGTAGAATAATGATTTTCTTCATCAAACCCTGTACAATTTACAAAGTGTGTATTTTTTAGTCCTAATTCTTTTGCTTTTAAATTCATCTTTTTTACAAAAGCTTCTTCTGTACCACTTACTCTTTCAGCCATTGCTACCATTGCATCATTTGCACTAGCCATAACAATTCCTTTTATAAGATCATTAACACTTATTTTTTCTCCTGTTTCTAAATAAAGTTGTGTTCCTCCCATACTTTTAGCATAAGAAGACACAGTTATAATTTCATCATATGTAGTTCCACCTTTATTTATAAAATCAAATATAATAATTAACCCCATCATTTTAGTTAAAGATGCAACACTTGATATTTTATTGGGATTTTGTTTATAAATTGTTTCTCCTGTTGTAGCTTCAACTAAAATTGATGAAGTTGCATGTTTTGTTAAATTTACATCACTATTTTCTTCATTATTCTTAGCAAATACACTAATTGGAATTACATTTAGAAAAAGTGACAACAATATTATAATACTAATTTTTTTCATACATTTACCTTCCTTCTATAGTAAATTTTTATGTAATATTTATAAAATTAGACTATTTTTTTATTTAATAAAATAATATTTAGTGTTAAGATAAATATGGAGGAATTTTATGAGAAAGAAAAAAAGAAAAAAGAATATAATTTATTTATTAGTTATTATACTTGCTTGTATTTTAACTTTAATATGTTATAAAGGAAAAATATTTGATAGTAATAAACCAAATGATAATAATACCACTAATAATGGTGATAAAAATGACTTACCAAATAAAGACGAAGAAAAAGACCCATATTTACTGTATAGAAAATGTTTAAACTTTAAATTAGAAAACGGACCAAGATATATAGCATATAAAAAAAGTCATGAATCTTATGATTATGAAAAAGTTGTTAATCATGTAAATATTGGGCTTGATAAAGAATTTTATTCTTATATAAAAGATGCTGATACTTCTAAAGGAATACTTTTATTAATGAATAAGTATTTAAAATTAAGTGAAAATTATGAACCAGATGATTTAGAAGAAATAAGTAGTAAATATTTTATATATGGTAATAGTGCGGTTAGAAGGATGCGAAAAGAAGCTAAAGAAGCTTTTGAAATGCTAAGTGAAGCATCAATTGCAAACGGTACTCCTGTATACGGACAATCTGCTTACAGGCCTTATTCAATGCAAGAAAAACTTTATAAAAACGCTGTTAGTAGTATGGGACAAAAACAAGCTGACATAGATACGGCAAGGCCAGGACATTCTGAACATCAAACAGGTCTTACAGTTGATGTTAGTTCCACTAAAAATGGTAATATGTTATATTTTGATAGTAGTAGTTCATTTACTTGGATGAAAGAAAATGCTTATAAATATGGATTTATTTTAAGATATACTAAGAAAAATGAAAATATAACAGGATTTATGTATGAAAGTTGGCATTATAGATATGTCGGTGTTAAAGTAGCTACAGATATGCATGATAATTACCCTGAACTTTCATATGATGAATATTATTATAAATTTATAGATAATAAATAAAAAAGGATAAATGGTTTTTCCATTTATCCTTATCTATTACTTGATATTTTCCTTTCTCTTGTAAGTTCATTTAATGCTTGAAGTTTAATTACATCTTCTTCATAATCATATTCTTTAGTTTTTGGTCTTCTTGCAATTACTTCATTATAGAAATTCATATAGTAAATTAAAGTGTTTTTAACTACATTATAATTTTTATAATAATAATTACTATTCATCTTCTTAATTAAAGAATCTATATCTTCCATAATTAAGTCAAGATTACCTATATTATCTATTTCTTTATTTATTTCTAAATCATATTTCATATTAAAAATAAACTCAATTAAATCTAATCTATAATCATCTCCAAAAGTCATATCAAATATTTCTTTTGTTAATACTGTTACATTATTATTTCTATAATAAACATGGTATTGAGGATCATATTGAGTAAATTTTTCTTCAACATAAAAATATCTTGTATTATTTCTACATAATATAAATCTTTTTGTATTTATTTTTTGCATAACTACTTCCCCTAACATCATTATATTTTAATAAAAAAAATTAATTTTGTCAAATGAATTTTACTAGCATACATTATAATAGGAGGAAAAATATATGAACAATAACCCATATTTTAATTACTATAGTTATCCTAATTTTCAAAATATGAACTTTAGAAGTGTTCCATCTTCATTTGTAGGAAATTCGTTAAGAGGCCCTGGAGCCGCTTTTGCAACAAGATCTCCTGGTCTTTTATCAAGACTTTTTGCTCCAGCATCAAGTGTTGGTGCAGGTATAACTGGTGCTACTAAAACATTTTCATTTTCAAATCTTTTAAATGGAGCTTCTAAAACACTTGGCGTTATTAATCAGGCAATACCCGTTGTTACTCAAGTAAAACCCATTATAAATAATGCTAAAACAATGTTCCGTGTTGCTAAAGCAATGAGTTCTAGTGATAGTGTTAAAACGAATAATGATACAACTATTTCTAAAAATGAAACTGTTAAAGAGGAAAAAGAAAATATTTCTTCTAATAATAATGGTCCTACTTTTTTCGCTTAAAAAGATTAAAGAAACTTTTTTATTTCTTTAATCTTTTTATTTAAATCATCTTTTAATTTTTTATTACCATTTGGAATTTTTTTATAAATTTCAATTAGTTTTAAATATCTTTCATTAAAATAAGCTTTTGTTATCTCATCTTTTCTTTTACTAATAATTGGTCCATATTTCATATCTAGTTTACTTAGTTTTTCATAACCATTACTATATACAATTATTTCATAATATTTACCCTTATCAAAAACAACTGCTTCATCAATTATTTTAAAGCCTTTTTTATTCATGTTTTCTCTTAATTCAAAACTAGATGTATGAGAAGATATGATTATTTTTTTTACATTTTTTAATTTTTTTAAATCATTATTTATAATATCATTAATTGTAGAAGTGCCCATACCTGCTATTACAACTGTATCAACTTCATCATTAATCTTAGAAACACCATCAGCTTTTTCAAGTGTTATTTCATCTTCTAAATTATATTTTTTTATGTTTTCTTTTGCTATTTTTAAAGGATTTTCATTAATATCACTGGCAATTAATTTAACATTATTTCTATTTAATGCTAAATAAATATCAAGAAGTGCATGGTCACATCCAACATCTAAAATATAAGAATCACTTGGTATAAAATCAGTGATTCTTTTTAATCTATTATCTAAATTCATTAATCAGTTAAGAAATCCTTTAATTTTTTACTTCTTGATGGATGTCTCATTTTTCTTAAAGCTTTAGCTTCAATTTGTCTTATTCTTTCTCTTGTTACTCCAAAAATTTGGCCAACTTCTTCAAGTGTTCTACATTGTCCATCTTCTAAACCGAATCTTAATTTTAATACTTTTTCTTCTCTTTCTGTTAAAGTTAATAAAACATTATCAAGTTCTTCTTTTAAAAGTTCACTTGTTGTATATTCTTCTGGTGACATTGTTCTTTCATCTGGGACAAAATCTCCAAGGTGGGAATCGTCTTCTTCCCCAATTGGTGTTTCAAGTGAAACTGGTTCTTGTGATATTTTCATAATTTCACGGACTTTATCCTCACTAAGATTCATTTTTTTGGCCAATTCTTGTTCTGTTGGTTCTCTATTTAATTCTTGAGTTAATTGTCTTTGAATTCTTGCAAGTTTATTAATTGTTTCAACCATATGAACAGGTACTCTTATTGTTCTTGCTTGATCTGCTATAGCACGAGTAATAGCTTGTCTTATCCACCATGTTGCATATGTTGAAAATTTATATCCTTTTCCTGGGTCAAATTTTTCTACAGCTTTCATTAAACCAATATTACCTTCTTGGATTAAATCTAAAAATGCCATACCACGACCAACATATCTTTTAGCAATAGATACAACAAGTCTTAAATTACTTTCAGCAAGTATTCTTTTTGCATCTTCATTACCTTCTTGAGCTTGCAATGCATATTCATATTCTTCATCTGCTGTTAAAAGATTTATTCTTCCTATTTCTTTTAAATACATTCTAACAGGGTCATTAATTTTTATATCCTTATTTGATACAACTGAATCAAGAAAATCACTTCCACTATCTTCTTCTTCATCTTCTTCTTCGTTTATATTTTCTACATCTGCTCCGACTACTTCAATACCATTTTGAACAAACATATTATATAAATCATCAAGTAAATCACTATCTGGTTCAATGCCTTTTAATTTCTCTGCAATTTCTTCAAAAGTAACCTTTTTATTTTTTAAACCTATTTCTAATAATTCTTGTTTTCTTTCTTCAAATGTTTTAATTTCATTAATCATATAATATTTCAGCTCCCCATCTTAACTAATCTAATCTTGTCTGCAATTAAAGCTTTCTTTTCTTGATCGACTTCTTTTTTCATTAATTCTTTTAACCTTTTTATTTCTTGGTTCTTTTTATATTCTTCGATCACTTTAAGATAATCATCAAAATTTGCCATAGAAACGACTTCATTATCATATTTTAATACTTCCTTTAAATATAAAGCTAACTCTTCTTTATCACTTACTTGTGTTATAAAATCTGCCAAAACAAAATCTTTTTCATGTTTAGAATAATAAATAATTTCATTAGCTAAATACCTAGCAGTTTCATATGGTAAATAATTTAATCTTTTTTCATAAGTTTTAATTGCATTATAATTATTTAGCATTTCATTTAATATTGCATAAGTTGCTTTTTGATATTTATCAAGTTTAATTAACTTAACATCATCTGGTTTTTTTAACGTTTCAATTTTACCACTTTTCTGCATATTTTGCAACTTATTTCTTAAAAATTCTATATCAAGATTAAATTCTTTCTCTAGCTTTTTTAAAATAAGTTCTTTTTTTATATCATCATCTATATTAGATAATTCTTGTAAAACTTCATTAACATAGGAAGACTGTTCGTCAATTTTAGTTAAATCTTTTCCTTCCTTTAAATAATTTATTTTAAATTCACTATATTCAATAGGATTATTTAAAAGATTTATAAACCTTTCTTTACCATATTTTAAGATATATTCATCTGGGTCTAATTCTTCAGGTAACGCAACAACATTAACCCTTAAATTTTCTTCTTCTAAGATTTGTCCAACATTAACAATAGCTTTTTTACCAGGATTATCACCATCAAGCATTAATATTATATTAGTAGAAGTTCTTTTAATCAAAGTAGTTTGTTCTTTCGTAAGACTTGTTCCCATAAGAGCTACAACATTTTTAACTCCAATTGAATAAAGTCTAATAACATCCATAAAACCTTCCACGACAATTAAAGACTTTTCTTTTCTTGCTTCATCTTTAGCTAAATGATAATTATATAAATTTTCTCCTTTTTTAAATATTAAAGTTTCTCTTGTATTAATATACTTACTATCACTTTTAGTGTTATATATTCTTCCAGAAAACCCTATCGTATCCCCATTTGTATTAAATAAAGGAAACATAATACGATTAATATATAAATCCTTATCCATATTAGATAATCCAATTAAAGAAATATCTTTAATACTATAGTTTTTCTTAACTAAAAGATTTACCAAACCATCTTGTTCTTTTAAAGATAAACCTATTTTAAAATGTTTTATAAGTTCATCATCAATACCCCTGTTATGTAAATATGACTTAGCTTCAAGTCCTAAAGATGTATTTAAATTATTTTGATAATACTTTTCTGCAATATTATATATTTCATAAAATTTATCATTTTTATTATTTGTTTTAACTAAATTATTAGATACATTTATACCACTTCTTTTAGCAAGTAAATATAAAGCACTTTTAAAATCTATTTTTTCATAATCCATTACAAAATTAAAAACATTACCACTTGCTCCACATGAAAAACATTTATAAATTTGTTTATCTTCACTAACACTCATACTTGGATTATTATCATCATGAAAAGGACACACACCAAAATAATTTTTACCTTTTTTTACTAAAGGAAGATAACTAGATATAACATCTACAATATTAGAAGCACTTCTTACTTCTTTTATTAAATCATTATCATTCATAAGAATCCTCCTTTTTCATATCATGCCATTATTATAACACTAAAGATCTTTAATGTAAATTATAAGTCTTATTATTAATACCATATTTTTATCTTTTTTTCAAGTAAAAATACACCAAGTTTAACCTTAGTGTATTTATTAAATATTATAATCCAAGTATATATGGATTAGTACTTGTTCCATCTCCTCCGGTTATTTTAATATTTGATTTTAGATAAACAACTGGACGCGTAGCATACTGGTAATTGTAAGCTATCCCACCATCTGTTATATATCCTACATTATGCAAATAAAAAACACCATAGGCATAATCAGAATCTTGATTTAGTAGCCATTCATTTATTTTTATATTATATAGCCAATTTGTTGAATTACATTGCCTTATATCATCAGTATTATTTCCATATATATATAAATTTTTACCTTCACAATTACTACTTGCATACCCATAATCACTTACATACATAAGGCCTATTTTACCTATCCAACTATTTGGATTTGTTCCATAATAAAACTCATTACTTTTTGTATTTTTTATTTTTCTTTCATAACTATACATAGCTACGGGAGTTGTTGTTGAAGTACCACCATTAAATCCTCCAAGATAATATTTTGCATTAGATATCATACTTTGTGCTTCACTTGTTAAACTATTTAAATATGTTCCATTTAAGTATGTATTTAATGTTGAACCTACCCAGTTATTTGAATATGCTGAAGTCCAATTTTTATTTCCTATACTTTCATTTCTTATTAATTTTATTCTATTTTCAATATTACCTGTTCCATCATCTATGGGGAATACTCCAATTATTCTCCATACTTCATTATTAAATGTTACATAATTTTTTGGATTTGCTCCCCTATATCTATACTCTGTTATATCTTTATCATTTCCTATTTGAAGTGTTGTATCTTTTGGATGTGTTATGGTATATAGACCACTATTATCTTTATTATCTGTTAATTTTATAAGTTTTTCTACACCACTTTTACTTAAATTTCCTACTTCCCCTTCAATTACATTAGTACTTGTTTTACTATAAGTAAAAAGTGCATAACTTGTATATCCCACTAATATTAAAAGAACTAAAATCATAGTAATTAAAAAATAACTATTTAAAACCTTTATATCAGTTTTTAAAAAACTTATAATTTTTTTCATATCATCACCCTATCTTACAAGCACATTATATAAAATATACCTTTATTATGTCAATATATAATTTGTCGTTTTTTTAATTAAAAAACTATACTTTTATTCAAGTATAGCCTTTATTCTTCTTACTCCTGAAGAGCTAGCTTCTTCTTTTATTATTTTAAAATGTCCTAATTCTTTAGTATTTTTTACATGTGGTCCACCACATAATTCTTTTGAAACATCCCCAATTGTATATACTGTTACAACATCAGGATATCTTTCAATAAACATACATTCTGCTCCACTTTTAATCGCATCTTCTTTATTCATTTGAGTACAAATAACATCTAATCCTTCATTAATCCAAGTATTTACAATATCTTCTGCTTTTTTTATTTCCTCTTCACTTAATTTATGATCACAAGAAAAATCAAAACGCATTCTTTCTTCAGTTATATTACTTCCTTTTTGATGAACATCTTTATTTACTACTAACTTTAATGCAGCATTAAGTAAATGTGTAGCCGTATGATATTTAGTTTCTATTTCACTATTATTAGATAATCCTCCTTTAAACTTACCACTTGATGATTTTCTTGACAGCTCTTGATGTGCTTTAAACTTTTCATAAAATCCATCAACATCAACTTCAATATTTTTTTCATTTGCAAGTTCTAAAGTTAATTCAATTGGAAATCCATATGTATCATATAATTTAAATGCTAAATCTTTATTTAATTTATTGTCTTGTAAAGAACTAACCATTTTATCAAATTCTTTTAAACCTTTAGATAATGTTTTATTAAATTTAATTTTTTCTTTTTTTAGTTCTTCAAGAACAATATTTCGATTTTCTTCTAATTCTTTATAATATTTTTTATACTTATCTATTATTAAATTAGCAAGTATTTCTTCAAAATTACTATCAATATCAATATTTAACATCTTAGCATATCTTATTGTTCTTCTTATTAATCTTCTTAAAATATAACCTTGATCTGTATTAGAAGGTTTAATAAAAGCATAATCTGCAAGAATAAATACAGAAGTTCTTATATGATCTGCGATTATTCTCATTGGTTTTTCATTACCTTCATATGGTAAAGATGATATTTCTTCTATTTTTTCTATAACATCTTTCCAAATTGATGATGTATAATTATCATTTACGCCTTCAAGAATAGCAGTTGTTCTTTCAACGCCCATACCTGTATCAACATTTTTCTTAGGAAGTTCACTAATTACCCCATTTTCATCTTTATAAAATTCCATAAAAACATCATTCCATATTTCAACCCATCTATCATCTCCTGGATCAAATACTTCAGGTATTTCATCATCACTTCTAAAATAAAACATTTCACTATCAGGTCCACATGGTCCAGTTTCTCCTGCTATCCAAAAATTATCATCTTTTGTTTTTGCAATTCTTTTTTCATTTATCCCTAAACTTTTCCATATTTCATAAGATGTTTTATCTTCTTCAATATCATCATTTCCTGCAAAAACAGTAACTCCAAGCCTTTCAACAGGAATATTTAAAACTTTTGTTAAAAATTCAAAACTCCAAGTAATTGCTTCTTTTTTAAAATAATCTCCAAGACTCCAGTTACCTAACATTTCAAAAAATGTATGATGATAAGTATCTCCAATATTATCTAAATCATTAGTTCTAATACATTTTTGATAATCACATAATCTTGTTCCTAAAGGATGTTTTTCTCCTTTTAAATAAGGTACAAGTGGTTGCATACCTGCTGTATTAAATAATACAGATGGATCATTTTCAGGTACAACTGGCGCACTTGGTATAAAAACATGTCCTTTACTTACAAAAAAATCAATATATAAATCCTTTAAATTCATTATTTTTCACCTCTTACTACATTTAATATAATATCAACAACTTCTTCAATAGTTTTATTAGTTGTATCAATATATACTTGGTCATCACTTCTTTTTAAAGCTCCAACTTTTTTATGTAAATCATTGTAATCCCTTTTTTCAATATTTTCAAGTACTTCTTCATAAGTACATAAAATATTATTTAATTTATTTTGTTTAAATCTTCTATTTGCTCTTTCTTCTAAAGTAGCATCTAAATAAAATTTATAATTTGCGTTTGGAAAAACAACTGTTGTTATATCTCTTCCTTCCATAACTATATCATTATTTTTAGCATAACTTCTTTGAAGATGTAACATACTTTCTCTTACTCCAATGTAATTTGAAATAGGAGAAACAATATTTGATACTTCATTACTTCTTATTTTTTCTGTAACATCACGTCCATTTAAATAAACTTTGTCTTTTAAAAGTTTAATATCAATATTTCTTGCTACTTCTTCTAGTTTTTCTTGTTCTTCTTTTTTGATACCATTTTCTAAAGCATATAAAGCAACACATCTATACATAGCCCCTGTATCTATATTTAATAAGTTAAGTCTTTTTTCTAATTCTTTAGCAATTGTTCCTTTTCCAACCCCACATGGTCCATCAATTGCAATTATTATATTTTCTTTCATAATTTATTCCTTTCAAAATAAAACTTATTTAATAATAAGTTTTATTCTTTTGTTTTTTCTTTTAATTTTCCAATTAAATTATATTTTTCATTATAATAACTTGCTATTATTTTAATACTAGCCATTATTGGTGTTGCAAAAATCATTCCAAGTATACCAAATAAATATCCAAATACTAATAATCCAATCATAATTGTTACAGGATGTAATTTCATAGTTTTACTCATTATTAATGGTTGTAAAATCATTCCATCAACTTGTTGAATAGCAAATGCTACCACTCCTGCTAAAATACCAGTTAAAGGGCTTACTGTTAAACCAACAATAACGCATATTGCTCCACCTATCCATGGTCCAATATATGGAATAATATTTGTAATTCCACAAATAAGTCCAAAAAGTAAAGCACTTGGAAGACCAATTATTCCATAGAATATTGATGATAAAATCATTATAATTAATGATATAAATAATGTTCCTTGAACGAAACTTCTAAAAGCTATATTTAATTTTCCAATTATATAATTAAATCCTTCTTTATTTTTTATTGGAATATAATTAAATATTTTTTTAACACCCTCAAAATCAATAAGTAAATAAAACCCTACGATTAATCCTAATCCAAAAGTACCAATAGATGATACAAGAGTACTTACAACATTTAAAGCTGCTTTAGGAAGTCCTGTTGTTAAATCTACCCCAATATTTTCTAATGCTTTATATACACTAGTTTCAACTGATGTAAAATCAAATCCTGTTGCTTCTAATTTAGTAAATAAATTTTCAATAAATGTACCTGTTGATTTTATAAGAGTTGGAAGTGAATTAGTAATAAATTCATTAAGTTGTGTATAAAGAAGTGGAAGCATTATTCTAAATAATAAATATAAAATCAGGATAAACACAAAAAATACTACAATTGTTCCAATTGATCTTTTTACATTTTTCTTTTGTAAATAAGTAACTGCTGGATCTAATAGCCATGCAATTACTAATCCTATAAAAAATGGACTAATGACTCCTAAAATAGATCCTAATACTTTAAATATTTCTAGATTTTTAAATAAAATTATAACAAATACAATAATAGCCAAAATAACACATGTATAAAGTATTTTTAACATTTTTTTAGATAAACCTATTACTTCGTTTAAATTATGATAATTTAGTTCTTCTTTTTTATTGTTATTCATAACTCTTCATTCCTTTCAAACTAACAATAGTATACCATGAAAAATCTTTAAAAAAAACCCTAATTTAATTAAAAATTAGAGTTTTTTAAGTGACAAGTACATTCATCACAGCAATTACAAGAATTTTTCTTACCACTTCTTAAGTTACCTATAAAATCCTTAACACTTTGTTTAGCTTCTTTAGGTAAAGCAAAATAAACTCCTGCCCCTGCTATTACCATACTACCCACAACATAAGCAGCTGCTTTTTTAAATCCTTTCAAAAATCTTCACCTCAAAAGTATTATTTACATATTTTATTATTTAATACATGAAATAATAAAATCTTTCAAAGATGTTTTTCTAATATTTTCCTTATCATTTAAAATAGCTTTTTCTAAAGCGGATAATTCCCCAATTAAAATTAATTTTTTCTTTGCCCTTGTAGTAGCAGTATAAATAAGCTTTTTATATAACATAATACTATATTTATTTAAAATTGGAATAATAACAACATCAAACTCACTACCTTGAGCTTTATGTATACTTATACAATAACCTAACTTTAAATCACTAAAATTAGATGCTGTTATTCTTACAATATTAGAATCAAAATCTATTGTCATTGCTTTTGATTTTTTATTTTCAATTCTTAAAACTTTACCTATATCCCCATTAAATATATTTTCTTCAATATTATTTACAAGTTGTAAAACCTTATCATTTTGTCTAAATAAAACACCATTATAAGTAATTTCAGTTTTAGTAACACTTCTTTTATTTATTAATTCTTGAATATAATAATTTAAATCATCAATTCCATTATCTCCTTTATAAAGAGGTGCTAAAACTTGAAAATTATTTATATCCATATCTTTATATTTTAAAACATATTCTTTTAAACAAGATTTTAACTCTTCACTAGAACAGTTTTTAAATATTAAATCTTCACCCTTATTAAATATATCAAAATCTATTATATTATTATTTATATTATAAGCAAATAAACTAATATTAGAATTTTCTTCTTGTCTATATAATTTATTTAATTTAATTACATTTACACATTCACTATCAATAATATCTTTTAAAACTTGTCCTGGTCCAACACTTGGAAGTTGATTATAATCCCCGATTAAAACTATTTTAGTAGTCTTTTTTAATCCTAATAATAAATTATAAAACAAATATGTATCAATCATACTAGATTCATCTATTATAACAAAATCTACTTCACTTAAATTATTTTCATTTATATTAAAAGTATCATCTTCTTTATTCCACTTTAAAAACCTATGAATTGTATAACTAGGAAATAACGATTGTTCTGTTATTCTTTTACTAGCTCTTCCCGTTGGTGCTAAAAGCGCTAAATGCTTTTCAAGTTCAAATAAAGAATAATTATTTATTTGTTGATATATTTTTGTAATTGATTTAATAATTGTTGTTTTACCTGTTCCAGGACCTCCAGTTATAACTAAAAACTTATTTATAAGTGCCTCTTGTATTGCATGTAATTGTTCGTTATTAAATTTTATATTATTTTCTTTTTCAAAATTTTCCAAAATATTAGAACTTATAACACTATCTTTATTATAATCATTAGACAAAGAAAATATCCTTTCTGCTATATATTTTTCTGCTTCATACATTTTTTTTAAATAATACTTATTATCTTCTAAAATAATTTCTTTATTTTCCACTAATTGATTTAAACAAGATACAAAAAGTTCATAATTATCAAAAAATAATATTCTTTTTAAATATATTAATATATCATTTATAGAAAAGTATGTATTACCACTTGCAAAAGATAATTCATTTAAAATATATTTTATACAAGATTTTATTCTCCTAGAATCATCCTCTTTAATATCAAAATTTGCTTTTAAACTATCAATCTTTTTAAAAGAAATTTCATAAATATCTTCAACTAATATATATGGATTATATTTTATTACTTCCATTGTTTTTTCTTTATATGTATTATATATTTTCAAAGAATCTTTAGTAGAAAAACCAAGTTTATTTAAATCTACGATAACTTTATAACTTTGCTGATGTTTTAACAAATTAGTTTCTATTATTTCTTTTTGATTTTTCGTAACTGTTGGAACATCATATAAAATATCAGGATTATTTAAAATTGAATCTAAACAATTTTCCCCTAAAACTTCAACTATTTTAGTAGCAGTTTTCTCACCAATTTTAGGAAATAATTTACTTGATAAAAATTCAACAATATTATCTTTATCATTAGGTAATGTTATTTCATAAGTATCAACCATAAATTGCTCCCCATATTTTTCATGAATATTTGTTTTTCCATAAAATATATATAGATCAGTTTCATTTAACGTATTAAAATAACCTGTAAAAGTTATTGTTTTACTAAGGTATTTTTTTAAATCATCACTTGCATCTTTTATTTTAAAAAGACCTACTACATAACCTTTATCACTTCTAAAAATATATTGCTTAAAATTACCTTTTATAAATGTCATAACATCACCAATTAAATTATACAAAAAGAAAAAACATAAGTCAATTAAAAACTTGAACTTATGTTTGAATTATTTAAATAACTCAATTACTTTAGATAATTCTTCTTTATCAGTAACGCTTTCTACATATTTTTCATTATCACTTACAGTTTCTTTTAAAAACACAACATCGTTTGTACCATCAGTAGCAATAGCATAAATATAATTTGTATTATTAAAAGATTGTTCCTTAATAATTAAAAATTCTGTATCATCTAACATTAATATATCATCCATATTATTTTCTCGCTCCTGTTCCTGGATTACTTGTTTTTCCTAAAACAATTTGACTATATAAATCGTATGCTTCTTCGTTATAATCTAAATTACCACCTAGTTTATTTTGTTCATCAACCCAATGATAAAATCTTTGTATATCACTCATATCTTCAACACTTTCAATGTCAACTCCCAAAGGAGTTCCGTTTTTTTGTAAATAATCTGCTTTTTCCATTACAGAAGAAACTCCGTATCCTACTCCAAAAACAATTGCAGATGTTGCAATTATAGCAAGCGCAGATTTTACCTTTTCAGGTAATGTTTTTTTACTTCTTCTTTCCTTTTGTTTAGAAACATTTCTAACCTTAGAGTTTTTTCCCATATTTATAGCTTCTTGTTTTTGTGTTTTTGAAAAATCATTCATATAATTTTTTTCATATTCTTCAACAACACGTCTATAATGATTACTATCTAAAACACGTTCATTATCTTTAATATCCATACTTTTACCTTCCTTCTATTATAAGAATAGCATAAATTATTAATAAATGCAAATTACATTCCTGCAAAATATGTAACTTCTCTTATCTCAAACCTTAAAGCATCTTTGCTATCAATATCATCATAAACTGATTTAAAATTCCATGTCTTTCCTTTTTCAAGATTTGATAAAAATGCATTACTTTCTCCAAGAACATTTCCTTTTGCATCATAAATTGTATAAGAAACAGCAATAGATTTATATGATCTATTTGAATTGTTATGTAAATATCCTTCAACATAATAAACATTACTTTCACTATTATAATATCCTACAACATCTTTAGTTATTGTTAAATTTCCTTTATCAATATAAACAATACCATCTTGTTCATAAAGTTTTAATGCTCTCATTTCATCATTTATATTATTTGCTACAAAAATCAACTCTAAAACAAATAAAATAGCACCAAGAACAATTATTAAAATAACCCATGTTGGCATTTTTTTCTTTGTTTCTTTTTTAATATTGTCACTTATAACTTCCATTTTTACAGGATTTTCTTTCACAACATTTTTTACTTTTTCAGATTTAGTTGTAGCATTTTTAGTAGCACTTGGTTTTTTTGTTGTACTTTTTTTAGTACTTGGTTTTTTAATTTCTTTTTCTTTCATATTTATTCTCCTATCTTTTTTTATTTTATCACATATATTAAATATTTAAAATATTTATTTAATATAATAAATATAATTTTCCTTTCTTGGAGCAGGAGAGGATTTTTCACAGTCCATATAACCTATAGCACAAAATCCTATTCCTTCATAATCACCAGTAATATTTAAATCCTTTAAAATACTTTTTCCAAATTCTGTTTCAAATACTTCCTTAGCACGGTGAATCCAAATACTTCCCAACCCTAAACTTTCACAAGCATTTAGCATATTTCCCATTACCAAACTTCCATCATATAAGTAAGTTTTAACTGATTTATCTGCTAAAACTGCTAAAATAACTGGAGCATTATAAAATGGATCAAATCCTTCAGGCATATTTCCCACTTTTCTATTTTCTAAAGATAATTCATCACGTATTTTTTTGTTTGTTATTGCTATTATAATTGGAGATTGCTTTCCATTTCCTGTTGGGGCATAAGTCCCAGCTTCTAATACACTTTCTAGTTCTTCATTAGTTATCATATCTTCTTTAAACTTTCTACAACTTCTTCTTTCTTTTAATACTTTTAATGTTTCATTCATAATTATTCCTCCTTATTTATTTTATTAAACATTATTATTTTTTCTAAACTTCATATTTACTCATCATAAACCTCTTTACACTACTTATATATTTATTATAACACATATTTTTTATTAAAACTAAAAAAATCTTTTTTATAAAAATATATGCTTAAATTAAAATTCATGTCATAATTTCGTTACTCAATGACCAAGTGTTATATGAGTCCTAAAGACGCAACTATTTACTAGTTGCGTTATCCGTTTATATTATAATAAAAAGGTTTCTTAGGAAACCTTTTTACATTAAAGCAGAACTTTTAGTCTACTCATTATCATTATTTTTCAATATAACCACTTATACCTTTAGTATACATATCATCTGTAACTGCTTTATATCTTTTTCCATCATAATCATCAGTAAAACCATTATAAGCCTTATATACTTCCCCAGTTTTTGTATCATAAACTCTTTCATAACCAAGGGTTGCATCACTTTGTTTTTGACTCATTATATCAAAACTAGCATTTCTTTTTTCCCAAGAATCCATTATTCCATCAGTTATTTGATTACATATATTTCTTACATTTTGAAAATTTTTCATAACAGCGTCTTGTTCACTATTAAAACCACTTAAGAATTTATCTGTAAATTCTAATGATGATGCAATAATACTTAATGGTTCTTCCCAGTTAATAAATTCATCTTTTGGTGCTGTTAGAAACATTGTATCATATACACTTAAATATTGAATATCAACTTGCTTAGCTGAAAAGAAATCTTCAGATACATAATGTGGTCCAACATCATATACATAAGCGCTAAATAAGCCTTCAGCATCATTTCCATCTTTATCTTTAAATGTTGCTCTTAAAACATCTCCTCCTACAAGACCTTTACCTAATTTTTCAACAACTGTAAAATCTGTTATTGTTGGAAATGTAAAAGTACTTGTATTATTTAAAGGTCCTAATTCATTAAATATTTTATAAAAACCTTCCGTATCTTTTGTAGAAATTACAGGATTTTTAGCAAATATTTCATTTGGATAAAATTTCTTTTGCCATGCTTTTGCAGCTTCACTTTTGTTATAACCCTCTGTTTTTAAATTAAAGAAAAATTGATATGTAGGATTGTTAGGATCATATGCTTTAACTGTATAATGGATATAATCACCAATAACATCTACTTTCCATCCTTCAGGTACCTTTAATTTTACTAAACCATTATTATATTCAACATATTTAAGTGATTTAGTTTCTATTTGTCTAATTTTTACCCCACCACATCCAGTCATACTAAAAAGTATAACAACAAACATTAAAATAGTTAAGATTTTCTTTTTCATATTCTTCACACCTTTCAAAAAGTATTTTATTAATTACAATATTATTATAACATAAATATTATAATTTTATATATTTAAAATTTAATTTACTTAGTTTCTTTACTATATTTATTTCTAATTATAAAAAGAATTATAGGTCTTGTTAAACCAAGTGTTAAAACATTTACAACAGTTAATATATCAGCATATTTACTTGTAACATTCTTATATATTTTATGTGATATTATAATATCAATTACAAAAGATAAAACAATAAGAATTAATAAAATTATAAAAAAGACAATTCCTATTTCCGTATTAATATAAATATAAACACTTATACAAAATATAATAAACATTAAAACCCCCAAGATTAACCCTAGTGTTTTATTATTTGTAATTTTACCTAATATATATTTATTATAAAATGGTATCCATGTTCTTAATTTATAATTATAATTTAAGTTCTTACTAATACACATAGTTGAAATACTATCAAAAGTGTAACTAATTACTAAAAATAATATAATAAATACTAATACAATAAGATACATTATATATACAAATGGTACTACTCCCATCAAAAATAACACACTGATTCCTCCCATCGTTTCACTTCCTTTAATTTCATTTTACCACATTTTTATTTTATGTTAAATAATAAAAAAACAGATATTTCTATCTGCTATATTTTATATTTGGTAGCGAGAAAGAGATTCGAACTCTTGACCTATCGGGTATGAACCGATTGCTCTAGCCAGCTGAGCTATCTCGCCATAAATAAAGTAAATTTATTGTAACAAACAAATTTACTTTTTTCAAGTCATTTTTAATTTTTTTTTAAAATTAATTATACATTTCTTTATTTTTTCTAAATACTAATGATGATCCTACAAGAACTAGAGCAATTACTCCAACATATAAAGCTGTTGTTTCAATTCCTGTTTCAGGATTATTTGTAGTAGAACCATATTCTTTAAATGAATAAAAATTATTATCATAAATTGTAATCTTATTTGTTTTATTTTCTAATTTTACCCATACAATATATTTTCCATCTGTTGTATTAGTAACATCAGTTGAATTATAAATACTACCATTTGTAGATGTTTTCCAAGCAGTATCATCATAATCTTTTATATTATTATTAATTTCTGTTAAATAATTATTTAATTCGCTTTTCTTAGTCAAATACTCCTCGCTTGTTTGATCTGTTATTTTTTCTAATTCAAGTTTTGTTTTATAATAATTATCAATTGCAGTACTTAAAGTTGTATCATTGTCAACTTTTTGAATTTGATAACTTAAATCATAAGAACTTATCCCTGTTATTGTTACTTTAGAATCACTATTAAAAACTGTTGGAAAATCAATATTATTATTGCTATCATTAGCAAGTGTGCTTGCATTAACTACTCCTAAACCTACAAACATTAACATTGTAAAAAACAAACCATATATTTTTTTCATATAAACACCTCTTCTATATTAATAATAATCTTTTATTACTTATTTGTCTAATAAAAAGTAAAAAACAATTGTCAAATCATGTCAATTTTATTAAATATTATTTCTACTGTTGTCCCTTCACCTTTTTTTGAATAAAGATTTATCCTTCCATTATGTAATTTAATAATTTCATTTGATAAAGGAAGTCCTATACCTGTACCGTTTTTCTTTGTTGTATAAAACATTTTATTAATATTTTTAAAAACTTCTTCATCCATTCCACAACCATTATCTATGATTGATATAATAACTTCTTTATTATTTTCTTTACTTTTTATTTCAAGTTTTCCATTTTTACCATCAAAAGATTCAATTCCATTTTTAATTAAATTAATAAATACTTGTTTTAACCTATCATAATCTCCATTTATATATATTTCATCATCCGTTACTTTATTTATTAAATCAACATTATTTATCTTAAATATCAAAGAAAAAGACTCCAAAACTTCATTTAATAACATATTAATATCTATAATATCTAAATTAACTTTAATTTTAGTATAATTCATAAAATCGTCCATTATTGTAAGTGTTCTATTTAATTCATTTTTTATTATTTCATTATATCTTTCACACTTATTCATATCATTTTTATTAAACATATCAACATACCCTTTACATACCGCGATAGGATTTTTAATTTCATGTGTTATTTTAAACAAAGAATTTTTTAATTCTTTTTCATGCTGTAATTCATTTAAAACTTTGTTAAGAGATAATATTTTTTCAGCTTTTTCCATTAATTTAACTACTAAATAACATATTACATAAAATATAATAAGAAGAACAAATAAATTTATAATAACAAAATAAATATCATTACTATCAGGAACAATATAAAATATTTCATAAGATAACACTATTCCCTTTAAAAAAGTAAAATTGTTTATTATAGTAACACTATTATCTTTTTTATGTTTTTTATTAAAAAAATAAAAATATAAAAAATAAAATAAATATTCAGAAAAAACAAAATAAATATTAAAATCAAATAATTTATAATAATAAAAAGTAATTATTATAGATAAAACAATATTAAGTAAATTTCTCTTTCTAATAATTTCTATTACTAAAGGGACATTTACTAAAAGAAGAAATATTTTATTAGGAAAATAAATATAATACTTTATAATTAAATAAACTGAACTCAGTAAACATAAATCAAATAAAAGCTCACTTTCTTTTTTGTTTGTTATTTTGGTATAAGCTAAAAATATAAGATATAAAAGTATTGGAAAAAGCAAAAATACTAAATAAATAATTAAACTATCAAAAAACAACATAAAATCACTCCTTAATATAAGGTTAACAAGATTTCATGTCGTTATTTGTCGAATTTTGTAAAAATATATCAAAATTTATTATTTTATGTCATCTATATATTTTTTTAACTGTTTAGAATTAGGTCCTAAAATTATCTTTAATTGATTATCTATTTCTACAATACCTTTAGCTCCGAGTTCTACAATTGCATCTTTATCTACTTTGTCTATATCTTTTACAGTTACAATAAACCTCGATAAATTCACTTCTGTATCGACAATATTATCTTTACCTCCTAAATAAGAAGTAAGTTTATTAAATTCTAATTTTACATCTTTCTTATTTATTTTTAATACTGCTAGAAGTAATATAATAAATATAACTGCTAAAATAATATATTCTAATTTCATAATTTCCTCCTTGGTTTTACCCTATAAATATATTATATAATATTTTTTGTAAAATTCAAATATTTTATTAGGTATAAATAACACACATTATGCATAAATATTGAATATCTTATATTAGAACAAATAAAAGGGGTGGATTATATATGGATAATAATAATTGTTGTATTGAAAAAATATTAAAAATTATATGTAAATTACAAAGTAAAGCAGAAAAGTTTGATGATATACCAAATTCTTGTGATAGACCATTTTTAGGATGTAACACATCAACTTGTTTCTATAACACAAGACCTGTTACTTTTTACAATAGAAACAATGAGCTTATCACATTAAATTATACTTTAAATGATGAAACTGGAACTAGTAGTGTTTTTAGAGTTGAAAAAACTGATGGATGTTGCTGCACTTGTCGTGTTTTAGCACCAAATCCTGATGCTACTGCAGCTCTTGATAATCCTTATGTTGCTACAAATTCATTTTATACATTAAATTGTAATTGTATTTGTGTTTTACAATGCTTACCTGATACTTTTGTAGATTGCATTTGAAAGGGGGAAATTTAAAATGTGTGAAAATAATAACAATAACGAATGTTCTTGCTACACAAACATATTAAACACTATTGTTACATTACAAAGACAAGGTGATGTTTGTGATGATACATTAAATAGTTGTGATAGACCATACTTAGGATGTGCAACTTCATCATGTTTTTACAACACAAGGCCAATAACTTTCTATAGTTGTGGTAATACGACACTTTGGACAATGCCATATACATTAAATGGTCAAACAAGTAGAAGTTCCGTATTTAGATGTGAAGCTGTAGATGGATGTTGCTGCACTTGTCGTGTTTTAGCACCAAATCCTGATGAAGCAAGTGAAAATCCTTATGTTTCAACAAACTCACTATTTACACTTAACTTAAACTGTGTAGGTGCAATTAGCTGTTTACCTGATACATATGTAGCTTGTATATAAAATAATAAAATACTTAAAAAAACTTCAAAAAGAAGTTTTTTTATTTTATATTTCTTTTATTTCTATAATGTCAGCTGTATTTATTATTCTTCCATCACTTGTTATTATATTACTACCCATTTTACCTGATATTTTTGTTTTAACTTCATCATTTCTTGTTTTAATTAATACATCTACATTAAAAATATAATTATTATTAGATATTTTATTTACTCTAAAAGAATTATTAGAATTACTTTTTTCATATCTAACATCAGGTACTTTTTCTTCTAAAAAAGAATAATAAGATACTTTATTGTTACTTAATTTTTTATTAATATTTGGTTTAAATATATTTGGTCTTTTTTTCATAATAAATAATCTCCTTTTTATCTAATAAATTTTATGAAAAAAATTATAAAACTTGCTAAATATTCCATAATATTAATATGAAAAAGAAAATAAAGATTAATAAAACAATTATTTTTTGCTTATTTATATTTTATTTAATAAGTATTTTATCTATTTCAAGTACATTAAATTATTTACCTGAAACACTTAATAATTTAGTTATTAAACAAACAATTTTTTATATACTTGGAATAGTTTTAATACTTATAATAATCAATATAGATAGTAATATTTTAATAAATAAAAGTAAATATATATACTTGTTAAATGTATTTTTACTTCTTTTAGTACTTATTATCGGAGAAAAAACAAATGGTATAAAAGCCTGGTTTTATATACCTGTTTTTGGCAGTTTTCAACCTAGTGAATTCATGAAAATAAGTTTAATTTTGTTTTTAGCAGAAATTATTAATAAAAACAGGAAAAGTGAACAATGTGATTTTAATTTAATTATAAAATGTTTAATAATAACACTAATTCCAAGCATATTAACCTTTTTAGAACCTGATACTGGAGCAGTTATTGTATACTTTGTTATTTTAATTGTTATGTTATTTGTAAGTGGAATTAATTTAAAATGGTTTATTTATTTTATTTTCCTTGGAATATTTGGACTTGGAAGTATTTTATACTTATATTTATATAAACAAGATTTATTTATAAGTATTTTTGGATCAAGCTTATTTTATAGATTAGATAGATTATTTGATTTTGTTAACTTAAATGGCATGCAGTTAACTAATTCCATTATAAGTATTAGTTCAAGTGGCATTTTTGGACATGGAATTAATAATATACCTATTTATTTTCCAGAACTTCAAACAGATTTTATATTTGCATCCTTTACAAGTTGCTTTGGTCTTTTTGGAAGTATTATTTTAATCTTAACAATTTTTATCTTTGATAAAGAGATAATAAATATTGGAAAAAACAAAAAAGAAAACATATATAAATATATTTTATCTGGTATTTGTGCTGTTTTAATCTATCAACAAATACAAAATATATCTATGACTATTGGTCTTCTTCCTATAACTGGTATTACCCTTCCTTTTATTAGTTATGGTGGAAGTAGTTTAATATCATTTATGATTCTAATTGGAATAGTTTTAAATATTCAAAAAAATAAATGACTAATTCATAAAAAGAAAGCATTTTTTAATACTTTCTTTTTCTACATTATTTATTTATTTTCTTTAGCATATCTACTATTTCTGTAACAACTTTAGCATTTTCTTTTTCAAGATTTGAAGTACTTGAATATAAATATTCTTGTAAAATTGTCTTAGATAAACTAGCTATAGATCTTTCAGCAGCATATAATTGTGTAATAACATCATCATAGTTTTTATCATCTTCGATCATTCTTTTTACACCATTTATTTGTCCTTCAATTACACTAAGTCTATTAACTACTTTTTTCTTATTATCTCCAAGATAAGATTTATTTTTATTACTTGCCATATATACCATTCCTTTCAAAGTTTATAACTTCATTTGTATAAATAGATTATACACTATTACAAGGTATTTGTCTATATAGTAAGCCAAAAAATCGTATGCCAAATTTTACCAAAATTTTACATTTAGTAAAAAAATAGTTATCACAAGTTCTTTATTTTTTATAACCTAATTTAGTAAATGGAAATAATACTAAATTAGCACTTCCTAAAATTTTATCTTTACTAAAACAACCAAAAGTTCTACTGTCAAGTGAAACTTCACGATTATCTCCCATAACAAAATAACAATTTTCTGGTATTTTTTTTAATTTAAAATCACCTAAAGAAAAATTAGTTGTATAAACATCTTCATTTAAAAATGGTTCTTTTATATACTCCCCATTTATATATAATTTATTATCAACATATTTTATTTCTTCATTAGGAAGACCTATTACTCTTTTAATAAGTAATTCTTTATCCATTTTAACTACGACAATATCAAATCTTTTTATATCATTTTTATTATATTTTATTTTATTTAAAATCATTATTTCACCATTTTTTAAAGTTGGATCCATACTTGTACCATTTACTCTAACTGGTGTAATTATAAATGTTCTTATTAAAATAACCATAACAATAATTAAAAGATAAATACTTATTTCTTTAATTTTTTTCATATAGCACCTTCAAATATTATAAAAAGGACAAAGATTATTTTTGTCCTCTTTCAGTAATTCTATATTGGCCTTTATAACCTTTTAAGAAATTTAATTTAGCACGTCTAACTTTACCTTTCTTAATAACAGTAAGTTTAGCGATTTTTGGTGAGTTAACAGGGAAAATTCTTGTTACTCCTACACCTGCTGATTCTTTCCTTACAGAAAATGTTTCACTAACATCTGAACCTTTTTTTGCTACGACTACTCCTTCATATGCTTGGATACGTTCTTTTTTACCTTCGATTATTTTATAATCTACACGTACTGTATCTCCTACTCTAAATTCAGGAATATCATTTCTTATTTGTTTTGCTGCAATAGCGTCAACCTTATTCATTATACTTCATCTCCTTTTCTTTCCCACAATCATATTTAAGTTATAAACTATTTTATACATATAAAAACATTGGATTGCTTTTTTCACGTTTTTAATGATAACATAAATTTATTAATTTGTCTACTTAATTATATTAAATTAAATTAAAATTATCTTCCTTTACTCTTTTTTTCACTATTTTCTTTAGAATTTAAATAAAGTTTTCTAAGTTTTACTTCATTTTCAAGTATTTCAAGCTTCTTTAGCATAAGTTTATATTCTTTTTCTTTCATATATTCCTTATATTTAGTATCTAAAAGTTCTTTAAATTTAGCAATTTCATTTAAAGCAAGTGTAACACTTTCTTCTCCTGTTTCATCGTCATCATATATAAAAGATATAAGTTTTAAAATTCTTTCTAAAGTCTTCTTACACTTTTTACTAATTAATTTTTCTATTAATGAAGGATTAATAATAACCATCTCATCAACATTAATGATATCTTCTTTAGATAATTTATTTTTAGGCTTAAAATCATACCCTTTTAAACTATCATATTCTTTATAAGTAATTGTTTGTGTATTTTCATCTTTTGTTACAACAAATCTTTTTGTCATAATATCATCTCCTACAACTATGAAAGTAAATCTTTTCTTTTTTCATTTGTTAATCTTAGTTGTTCACTTCTTCTGTATTCATCTATTTTTTTATGATCACCAGATAGTAATACATCAGGAACTTTCATACCTCTAAAATTTCTTGGTTTTGTATAAACTGGATAATCAAGTAAATTATTATTAAATGATTCATCTTCTAAAGATGTATCTGTAATAACACCATCAATAAGTCTTGTAACAGAATCTGTTATTACCATACTGGCAAGTTCTCCTCCAGTTAAAACGTAATCGCCAATTGATATTTCTAAATCTACTAATGTCCTTATTCTATCATCAAAGCCCTCATAATGTCCACATATAATTATCAAATGTTTAAAGTTTGTTAATTCTTTAGCTAGTTTTTGATTATATGTAACACCAGTTGGAGTAAGTAATATAACATAGCTATCATCTGTTCTTATACTTTCAACACAGTCAAATATTGGTTGACAAGTAAGAACCATTCCACTTCCCCCACCAAAAGGTGTATCATCTACCTTTTTATGAGGATCTTTTGAATAATCTCTAAAATTTATTATATTTATAAAAACTTTCTTCTTTTCAATTGCCCTTTTAATGATTGATGTATTTAAAAAATTATCAAACATAAAAGGAAATAAACTAAGTATATCTATTTTCATAAAAGCCCTTCCATATTTTTTACTATCATCTTTTTATTTTTTAAATCTACTTTTTCTATAAAATTTTCATTTTTTGGAATAAATACTCCTGAAATATCAATAATAAAATTACCATGTCCGGCATCAAATATTCCTGAAACTTTACCTATATTTTTATTTTTATAAAATACATTTAATCCTATTAAATCACTATTTAAATAAGTATCAACTTTTATATCACTTCTTAAAATATATAAAAAACTACCTCGATATTTAATAACTTTATCTATATTATCTAATGTTTCAAAAGTTAATAAATCATATTCATTTTGTTTTCTAAAGTTTCTAAGTTTATATAATTCTTTATCTTTTCCTATATAAAAATTAAAACCATTTACATATATTTTATCTTTATAATTAAAGTTAGATTTAACTTTAACTTCACCATTTAAACCATGCGTTGTATATATTTTACCAACATTTACATATTCCATATAAATCACCGCCAAATTCAATTTTTATTATACAATAAAAAAGAAATAAAAAAAAGACCTAATTTTAGGTCTAATAAGCAAAAGTATAATATACTTCAATTTTATCATAATTAACTTTACCATAATTTATTTTATTAGGTGTTAAATCTGAAGATGGGATCATCATTTTAGGTATCATTACATTTGATTCGAATTTACTATTATTTTTTATATTTTCAATTCTAATATTATCTGCCCCAATTATTTTATTATTATTATATAAAACAACAAAACCAATTAAAGCATTTAAATCTTTGCCTGTTTTATTTATACCACTTATATTAATATTAGTATCATTTTCTATAACACTTACATTTGTTTTAGTATTATTTATTTTATCAACATCTATA